>JBBSKW010000129.1:0-9445 GCA_038256005.1 Pyrinomonadales bacterium | reverse complement strand
TATCACAGCTATATCGCTCGACGATGATTTTTGCTAAAGCTATTTGAAAAGCGAAATGCCTTCCGAACTTTATCCTTTCGCGGTTATCAATTATTCTAACTATCCAATGTCTTATCAGGTGATCGCACGAAAATGGAGGCCGCAGACTTTTGAGGAAGTTACGGGCCAGGAGCATATTACGCAGACGCTGCGTAACGCGATCGAATTTGACCGTTTGCACCACGCTTATCTGTTTTCGGGCGCTCGCGGCGTCGGGAAAACTACGACCGCACGCCTGCTCGCAAAAGCCTTAAATTGCCACAAGAGCGATAAACCGACGGTGAACGCTTGCCGTGTCGATGCCGAGGACATTTGCCCTTCGTGTAAAGAGATCGGAGAAAGCCGTTCGATGGACGTGTTTGAGTTCGACGCGGCTTCGAATACGCAGGTAGATAAGATCCGCGAGATAATTCTAGAGGGCATAAACATCGCTCCGGCACGCGACCGCTACAAGATGTTTATCATCGACGAGGTGCATATGCTCTCAACCTCGTCGTTTAACGCGCTGCTCAAAACGGTCGAAGAACCACCGCCGAACGTCGTCTTTATTATGGCGACGACCGAGCTCCACAAGGTGCCGGACACGATCGCATCGCGTTGTCAGGAATTTCAGTTCCGCACGATCTCGCAAACCAAGATACAGGAACGGCTTCGTCTTATCGCCGATGCGGAAGGTGTGAAAATCGAAGACGCCGCTCTTCGCGAAATCGCACGTTCGGGCGAAGGCTCAATGCGTGATGCCCAATCGAATTTCGATCAGGTGATCAGCTTTTCCGGAGAAAAGATCACTGTCCCCGACGTGCTCTCCGCTCTCGGAATGGCCGGGACCGAGATGATCGATAAAGCGATCACGGCCGTCGCCCAACAGAATTCGCGTGCGATGCTCGATATCGTTGCGGACCTTACGGCACGCGGGCAGGACCTGCGAAATTTCTGCCGCGATATGATGGCCGGCGTTCGCGATCTTTCGGTGTATAAGCTTGCGGGCTCGGGCGATCTTACGGAAAGCTCGCCGTTCGGTGCGGACGAACTTAAACGGCTCGCGGAACCATTTTCGGTGCCCGATCTGGTACGTGTTTTCAATTCCCTTGGCGAGACTGAATCAAAGTTAAAGGAAGCGACGCAGTCGCGTTACACGCTCGAACTTGGATTAGTAAAGCTTGTCGAAATGCGGCGGCTCGCTCCGATCGAATCGATCCTGGAACGGCTTGCCGCGCTCGACGGAAATTTCGCTGCAGTGCCGCAAGCGCCCACAAAACCGGCAGTTGTCGCACCCGCAGCTTCGGTGCCGGTGGAACCCATAACGTCGGCACCGAGCCAAATTATCGAGCCGATCGTTCCTTCGCCGGAGCTCGAAAAAAAAACTCTGAAATCGGCAGAACCGCCTGAAAACGATTGGCCCGAACGCGATCTGGAATCGCTCGAACCACCCGAACAGCTTTTCGATGCGCCGCCCGATTATCCTGCTGAAGTTCCGGTCGAAGAACCGGCCGAGTTTTCCGGTTCCGTCCCGGCATTCGTCGATCTCGGGTTTGTCGCGACCACGCCGCTTAAACTTTCGCAAATTACATCTGAAGATCTCGAGCACATCGAAGACGCAAAGCTCGATGACGCGTACGAACTTGCGCTCGAATGCACTGGCGAGGTTCTGATGCCGATCAAGAATGCGGCGGAATTGGTCAAAGAGCTGAACCCAGAACCTGTCACCGCTTCGTCTAACGGTTCCGGCACAGCGGCACGTCCGGCTCGGGACGTTTCGGCCTTTGCTGCACCTTCACGCGAGATCGATAATTTAGAAGTTCAGATTCTCGAATTGTCAGCCGAACCGACCGATGCGGAATTGATCGCACATTATCGCTCGCGGCCAGAGATCAGGGCGATAATGCGTGCGTTTCGTGCCGAGGTCGTGTCGGTCGAACCCGATCCGGAAAATGGAACTTCGAACGCCCTTTCAGCGTAATTCTGTCTAAGCTGATAAAATAATAGTAATGCGTTTAACATCAACTAGGGCCATTGCTTCGCTTTTCGTGATCTGGACGGCGGCGTTCGCCGTCTCCGCTCAAGGATGGTCGCAGAATGTTTCGCCGCTGCCAACACCCGCAGGGTTTATTAGCGATCTGGCCGGCGTTATCGACGAGCCCACGAAACAGGCCTTGGAGGCAAAGCTCAAAGCGTTTCGCGAAAAGTCAGGTGTGGAAATGGCGGTCGCCGTTGTTCGCACGACCGGCGATCGAGATATTTTCGATTATTCACTTGCGGTCGCACGCGGCTGGGGCATCGGTGCAAAGGCCGATGACAATCCGGGTGCACTGCTCTTCGTTGCGGTCGACGACAAGAAATATTTCACGCATATCAGCAAAGATCTTGAGGACGAATTGCCCGATGGCGTTGCCGGTAGCCTGCAGCGGCAGTTTCTGGTCCCGGAGTTTCGAAAGGGCAATTACGGTAAGGGTATCGCGGATACGATCGATGCGTACATCACCACGATCGAACAAAAGACGAGTGGTTTTATTCCGCCCGCACCGAAAGGAACAACGCAAGACGAATCTGGTTCGCCATCATGGTATAGCGTTTTCTGCTGTCTTGGGGTGATACTTTTTCTCGTGCTGACGGTATGGTCGAACCGTAAGAATTCTCGAAGATCCGACGACGATGACGATCGGTGGGGCGGTGGCGGCGGCATTATGGAGGCACTGCCATGGATAATCCTCGCGGGATCTTCGAGCGGCGGTTCGTCATCGGGGAGCAGTTGGGGCGGAAGCAGCAATTGGGGTTCATCGGATTCCGGTTGGGGCGGGTTCGGCGGCGGAGGTGATTTTGGTGGCGGCGGAGCAGGAGGAGACTGGTAAATGCAGACGCAATTTTCAGCTTTGATCGACGATCTGAGGTCAACACATGGGCGTAATTTGGTCTCGGTCACCCTTTATGGTTCCGCCGCGGCCGGCGATTTTATCCCCCGCCATTCGGACTACAATCTGCTAATCGCGTTAGAAAAGATCACGCCAAAAGATTTGCGTCAGGCACACGCCTGCATTCGGGAATGGCACAAAATGGGGCATCCAGTGCCAATTTATTTTACGGTTTCGGAACTTAAAAATGCGGCTGACGTTTTCCCTATTGAGTTTCACCAGATGCAGGAAGCTCACAAAGTTCTCTATGGACAAGACGTGCTCGCGGGACTTGAGATCTCAGATCGATTTTTGCGGCACCAGGCGGAGTATGAATTGCGAAGCAAACTTCTCCATCTGCGGCGACAGTACATTCCGGCATCGACGTCGGTCGATGGGCTGAAACATCTGATGACCGAGAGCCTTTCAAGTTTCTCAGCTGTCTTTCGTGCGGTCTTGATCTTGAACGGCAGACGGCCGCCGGTAAAGAAAGAAGAAATAGTCGATCAAACCTGCCGGATCTTGGAACTGGATGAAAGCCCATTTGAAAAGATCTTCAGCATTCGTAATGATAAATTGGGTCAATCGCTAGACGAGGTCGGTGCAAACCGCCTCTTCAGCGAATATATGGAACAGATCGAGCATGTGATCGATTTGGTTAATGCGATCGAGGAGATATAGTAGGGACTTTTGGGGGGAGCTTTTCCGCCAAGACTTTGGGAAGGAGAATCAAGATGAAACGAACGATATTACTAACGGTGGCTTTTGTAGCGGCATTTGGCTTGAGCGGATGTAGTTATAACGAACTGACTGCGAAGCAGCAAAATGTTAAAGGCAAGTGGTCGGGTGTTGAAAGCTCGATGCAGAGACGAGCAGACCTGATTCCAAATCTGGTCGAGACGGCGAAGATGTCCGGGATTCAGGAGCAAGAAGTTTTTGGCCAAATCGCGGACGCCCGCTCACGATTGCTGAATGCTGCAGCGGCTCCGGGTCAGGCGGAAGGCGGCGACAAGACACCGGAACAGCGACAAGCTGTGATCGAAGCTAACAATAGCTTTGGCGGAACTATCGGCAGGCTGCTGAGCTTGACGGAGTCTTATCCCCAGCTCCGTTCGAACGAAGCCTTCATGAAGGTTCAGGACGAACTTTCGGGCACGGAGAACAGATTGAATACCGCAAGATTGGATTATGTTGACGCCGTAAAGGATTACAATACAACTAGAAATTCTTTCCCGGCCGTGTTGACCGCTGGTTTGCTTGGGTTCAAAGAAGAGCCGTTCTTCGAAGCTGAGCCGGGTGCTCGTTCCGCTCCGAGCGTGGGTGATTCAAATTCGCTTCGTCGAACACAGGCACCGGCAGCGCCTGCCGCGCCGGCAAATGCACCCGCAGCGCCTGCAGCGAATAAATAAGAATTGATCAAAAGCCGCGAGAGCTGCACATTGAACAATGATCACAAGGCTTGCCGTTCGGTTCGAACGTGCAAGCCTTTTCCTTTTCTACGCCGGGAAAGATCTGATCCACAATGGCTTCGGCGATCGAGAATTTATCAAGGCTAGGATGAGCGATCGGGAGTTCTTGCCGCTTTGCTGGATTCGTTGAAAAAGCTTCGAGTTTATCAAGTCGATGGTTTATTTTTTCCAAACTCGCGAAGACCAACGCAATGTCGCTCGGCTGCGGCTCGTTTTCGAGCAACTTAGCAATGCGATTTGCAAGTTTTTGATTTTCGGTCATTTTATGAGGTCAATGTAATCAACTACTCCGACGATCGCGGAGTCGATCGCGGCTCCGGGGCGTCCGGTGGCGGCGGTGGAAGCACACCAGCCTTCCTGCGCGATGATCACGATGTCGCCCTCGCCGGCACTTACTGAATCGAGAGCCAAGCACGTGTAATCCATGTCTGCCCCTTCCGGCGTTATCTGGCGGCAGAGCATTATCCGCGTGCCTTCATAACGCTGATTCTTCTGCGTCGCCACGACATTTCCAATTACACGAGCAAGAAGCATTTTTTCAACAAATGGGGATGCACAAACTATCCGCGATTTAAAACATGTGAATCGGAATCGATAATTCCGACAATCGTGCAATCGGTCGGCGTTTCGTCTCGCTTGAATGGGAACGAAGCCTCTTTGCCTCGGCACCAAAAAACCAATTCACCTTCGCCGGCTCCCACTGCATCGAGAGCGATCATCGGACTTCCCTTTGCGTTCAGATCGGCATCAAGCGTTTGGACGATAAGGAATTTGCGGCCGTCCAAGGCTTCGTTCTTAACGGTTGCTACGACCGTGCCGATCACGCGTGCTATCTGCATTTATCTACGTGAGCGAAACGACCTTTCAGGCTTCTTGTAACTTCCGTAAGCGATCGCCAGCAAAGTTACAATTAGAACAAAACTGAATTCCATCCCATTGCGGCCGGCACCGACCACAAACCAGCCTTCTTTCAAATGGATCATATAAACCCCCACCGCCAAGTGAAACGCGAAGATCAAAGCGATGATCCAGGAATAAAAACCGACGGCGAGAAGCACGCTACCAACCAGTTCAAAGATCGTTATCGCCCAAGCAAGATAGAACCCGAGCGGAAGTCCTTGAGCCGTTAGAATTTCCCCAAAACTGCCAATAGTTCCATTCGAGATCCGCGCAGCACCGTGAATGAACATCACTGCGGCGAGAAGCACTCGAATAATCAAAAATGCTGTTTGAATTCTGTCTGTTGGCATAGGCGAAAACTAACGTTGGGTAATTAGCGGGCGTCCTCATTGGTGAAATCGATCGTATCGATCACACCGATGATCGCGGAATCTACGGGGCAGTCCTTGTTGCCTTCGGCAAGACGAGCCGACGATCCGCCCACTACGATCACTTTTTCATGATAGCCGGCCCCGACCGTATCAACAGCAACAACATAGCCGCTCTGGTCAGTTCCGTCGAGATTGACGGGTTTGACGATGAGCAGCTTTTTGCCTTCTAGCCGTTCGTCCTTCTGGCTGGCGACGACGGTGCCTAATATGCGTCCGATGATCATGTTGGGTTTCAGCATTCAGCTATCAGCGGTCAGCCAGCAAACTCTTTTTGAATGCTGACCGTCGAATGATGATCGCTATTTCATAACTATCGGCAACGCCTCATCCACGCTCGCGTGCGGACGCGGAATCACATGAACGCTTACAAGTTCGCCAACGCGTCGTGCTGCGGCTGCACCGGCATCGGTTGCTGCTTTAACCGCTGCAACATCGCCGCGAACGATCGCCGTAACAAAACCGGCACCGATCTTCTCGTAACCGACGAGTTGCACGTTTGCCGCTTTTACCATCGCGTCGGCCGCTTCGATCATCGCCACGAGACCCTTAGTCTCAACCATTCCTAATGCTTCTTGCATTTAGCTTTGCTCCTGATTTCCAAAGGAAATTTGAATTGACCCGTGTAGTTTAACTTAAGTTGGCCGCTTGGCTCAAAAGCTCGATCAATTCTTCGCGGGTAAATGAAACTTTTGCTCCATTTGTCTGAGGTGCGTTTGGATAACGTACTTCCAGATCGCAGGTAATGCCCGCCTCGTGAAGATAACCGCAAGCCTGGCAACGGGCGTTTGCTTTCAGATAACCCGCCTTTTCGCGGATATTTATCAGCTTTTCGATCGCGTCTTGCGGAAGATCGTTCGCACCGCCTAAGGCTTTTGCGAGGATCGCGATCCTGGCTGTGTGTTCCAGAGTTTCGAGCCTGTCAAACGCCTGCCAGAGATCATCGCCGTAAGCGACCGCACCGTGATTCGCCATCAAAAGAGCGTTGTGATGAGCAACAAAGGGTTTCATCGACTCTGTCAATTCATCGGTCGAAGGCGTTCCGTAGTCGGTCAGCGGCACGCACCCCAGCGTCAGAATAACTTCGGACAAGATCGGCTTGTCGATCGCGAGTCCGGCGACGGCGAATGCAGTACCGTTCGGCGGATGTGCGTGGCAAACGGCTTTTACGTCCGGCCGCATCTTGTAGATCAGCAAGTGCATTGCAAGCTCTGACGAGGCTTTCTTGTCCGTCAAAGGACTACCGTCCATATCGGTCAACGCAAGACAATCTTCGGTCATCCGGCCCTTGCAAGTCATCGTCGGCGTCGCCAGAACGGTGTTCTCGTCCAGCCGAATGCTCACGTTGCCATCCGACGAAACGACATAGCTACGCTCATAGAGCAGCTTGCCGATCTCGACAATTAGTTTTCTCGCCTGTTGTTCGTCCATACAAAAAGAAACCACAGATTAACACAACTCAATTGTCGCGTTAACCTGTGGTCTTTGATTCTAACAAGACTATTTGACCGTTACGGTCTTCATCTTCATTTCCCTGACGGGAGCTGATGGCGGCGGCGGCGGAGCGAAATGATCCATCTCGCCAAAATGAATATCAAGGCTCGTTTCTTTTACCGCATCAAGTTCTGTTTTCAGTCGACAATTTTCTTTCTTTAACGACTCGTTCTCCGCTTTCAACCGGCTGTGTTTGGCCCAACGCTCCGATCGACTTTTCTTCACGCCCTCAAAGTTCGGAGCGGAAAGCGTCACGAAGAAGCTGGCGATGAAAAGCCCTGCGGCGAATGTTAGAAAGAATGGGATTACCCGTTTGATGATTCCGATGAACTGCATACTACTCACCTCTTGTTGATTTTCAATTATTGTGTACGGCCAATTGGCGATTTCGGTTTCACGTCGCCTTCATTCGAACCAGGATCGCCAGAGAGAAAGTATGAAAGGCTTTCGAGCGAGATGGTCAGATCGACCGTTTTGACCTTTACATCGCCTTCGGCTTTAAGCGGGACTGGAGCGACATTCAGTACGGCTCTCAGGCCTGCTTTCATTATTCTATCAAGGACTCGCTGGGCCTTTTCGCCCGGCACCGCGATTATCGCAATTTCTATATTAGCCTTTTTGGCGACAGACGAAAAGCTTTTTACGTCGTGAACCGGCACTCCATTAACTTTTTTTCCGATCTTCTTCGGATCCGAATCAAAAAGTGCCGCAACGGTAAAGTTCTTCTGGCTAAAACCGTAATAATCGGCGATAGCGGAACCTATTCTGCCAGCTCCCACGATCGCGATCTGGTAATCCTTCACCAAACCGAGAATCTTGCGAAGGTGATCAGACAGTTCTTCGATGCAATAACCGACTCCCCGGGTTCCAAATTCCCCAAAGTAGGCCAAGTCTTTTCTGATCTGTGCAGAGTTGAGATGAAATTTTCTTGCGAGTGCGGCAGAAGAAATGGTTTTCTCTCCTCGTGCTTCGAGTTCGTTCAAACAGCGAAGGTAAACGCTCAGACGATTGGTGGTGAGTTCCGAGACCTTTTCTGCTTTCATTAAATTTCTACTAGATCAGAATGAGAGGCGATGCGCAAGGCAGGCATTGCCCGCCGAACGGATTTCCGCTATCGTTCATTTCAAAGGCATGATCGCATTTCTTTCCGGAAAACTTATTGAGAAGCAGGCGAACTCGGTCATTATCGATGTTAGCGGCGTTGGATACGAAGTGAGCATCCCGCTTTCGACGTTTTATGAGCTGGGCGACGTCGGCACCGACGTCTCGCTGCGAATTTTCACTTACGTTCGCGAAGACGCTCTCCAGCTTTTTGGCTTCAAAACGATCCGCGAACGCGAATTGTACTTAAAACTGATCTCGGTGCAGGGCGTCGGGGCAAAAAGCGGCATCACGATGCTCTCCGGGATGAGTGCCGACGAGATAGTCGCTGCTATCCGGACTGACAACCTCGCAAAACTGACCGCAATTCCGGGCGTTGGCCGCAAAACCGCCGAACGACTCGTCATTGAGCTGAGGGATAAGGTCGGTGAGCTCGTGTCGGAAACTGGTTCCGGGTTCAAAGTTCAAGGTTCAACGTTGGGAGAACATGATTCAGTGTTCGACGACGCGCTTTCCGCACTTGTGAATCTCGGTTATAAGAAGGACGCCGGCGAAAAGGCTCTCCAACAAGCGATCAAGGACGGAACCGAGCTAAATGTGCAGAAATTGCTGCGTGCGGCTCTCCAACGGCTCGCGAAATGATCGGGATATTCGATCGTCTCAACACGGATCTCTCAGCTCTTGACGGCCGGGCAGTGCTGGCTCTCATCTACGCGGCGTTTGGGCTGACGTGCATCTTCTATTTTAAGAACCTAACGGCGGCCGCGGCAGTCTTTGAAGGCACTTTTCTTGAGAATTTCGGCAATTGGATCGCGAATTCGCCGTACAATAACCTTCCCGGGCTCGGTTGGTGGGTCTTTATCGTCACGGTTTTTTATTTTCTGCTGCCGGTTGTGATCATCAAGCTCGTCTGGCGGGCGGATCTGCAGGATTTCGGGCTAAGATTCGCGATCGAAGAAGGCTTTTGGAAGCTGCTCGCCATCTGCACCGACTGGCAGGTCATGTCCGTCGACGGGGTCGAGGTCGTCAACGACCACGGCGACCCCGACCGGGACGCCAGGGTCCTGACCCGGCTCGGGTCCCTGCACCAACAGATCCAGCCCGTTCTTGAGTCGTTGCACGGGGC
>JBBSKW010000128.1:0-9620 GCA_038256005.1 Pyrinomonadales bacterium | reverse complement strand
CCGATGCAGTTGTTTATCTTATGAGCTCCTGTGTGGTTCAGGTCTTCACGCTTAAGGTAGATCTTCGCACCGCCAAGCGTATTCGTGAGCCGTTCTGCAAAATATAATGGCGACGGCCGGCCTACAAAATCTTTGAGAAGTGCTTCGTACTCGGCTCGAAACGCCGGGTTGTCACGAAACGTAAAATACGCCTCGGTCAATTCGTCGAGTGGGGCAACGAGCGTCTCAGGGACAAAGCGTCCGCCGTATTCACCCCAATAACCATTCTCATTTGGTTCGTAATTTGTCATGCACTTTTCGCGTTCCAAATGAACGCTTCCAATTTCTTCGGATCCTTCTTCCCCGGCGAAGATTCCACGCCGCTCGCTACATCGACCGCGTACGGGCGGACTACGCGGATCGCTTCCGCCACGTTTTCCGGATTCAAACCGCCAGCCAAGTACAGTTTCGAAGTGTGCGTGGCGAATTTCTTCGCGATTTCCCAATCAAATGTTTCACCCGTCCCACCATATTTGTTCTTCGAATAAGCATCGAGAAGGATTGCCTCAGCTTTACAGTCGCTGGCCAAAGCGTGATCGAATTCATTTCCAATCCGGAACGCCTTAATCACTTTCGCCGTCGTGTGACCCTTTAGCTCTTCGATGTACTCGTTGCTTTCGTCGCCGTGTAGTTGAGCGGCGTCTAGGCGAAAAAGGTCTATGCATTCGTCGACTCTATATCCTTCCATGTTTACGAATACACCGATCTTGGTTACATTTTCTGAAATTCCCTCGATTATCTTCAGTGCCTGCTCAGGCGAGAGGTACCGAGGACTGCTTTCGACAAAGTTAAAACCAAGCTCATCGGCGCCCGCATCGATAGAGTAAATCGCATCCTCAAGATTTGTTATCCCACAGATCTTAACTTTGGTCATACAGCCTCCTCAGTTCGACGGCTGGGTCGCTGCTTCGCATCAGGCTTTCGCCTATGAGGAACGCGTCGTAGCCGAGCGAATGAAGTTCAGCGATCTCGCGTGCGTCTGAGATTCCGCTTTCTGCGATCATCAATGTTCCGAATGGTTTCATCTTGATCAGCTCGCGTGAAACATCTAGCGAGACCTCAAAGGTCTTTAGATTTCGATTGTTTACCCCGATGATGCCGGCTTCGATCTCGATCGCAGTTCGCATTTCATCCTGTTCGTGAACTTCAACTACGACATCGAGCCCAAGCGAGTTAGCTAATCTCTGAAAAGTTCTTAAAGTATCAGGTGGGATTACGGCCACGATTAGGAGTATCGCACTCGCACCAGCAGCCGCCGATTCAAAGATCTGATATTCGTCGATAACAAAATCCTTCCGAAGTAGCGGCAGATCGATCGCATTCTTGATCGCCCGCAGATCATCAAGCGAACCGAGAAAATGATCTTCTTCGGTTAGAACGGAGATTGCTGCGGCACCGCCAGACCGATACATCAATGCCGTTTCGACGGGACCGATACTCTCGTTGATAAGCCCTTTAGAAGGCGAAGCTCGTTTGAATTCGGCAATAATGCTCGGTTCCGGTCCACTTATCGCGTTCCGCACACGATGGTCGACAGATTCGACTTGCTCCGCAGCAGAACGCACTTCGTTCAGGCTCCGCATAGCCTTAGCCGCTCCGATCCGCATGCGCTTATCAGCAATGATTTTGTCGAGAAACGTGGTCATTAATTATTCGCCGCCGAAAGCGCCGTAAGCTTTATCATCGCATTTCCGCTCTTGATGCTGTCAATCGCCAAACCGAGAGTATCGCTGATCGTTTCACCTTTACCTGACAAATAGAATGCGGCCATCGCATTCATTAAAACAATTGACTCAGCTGCCGATCCATCCAACTCATTATTAAGAACACGCCTGATCAAGTTCGCACTTTCCAAGGAGCTTGAAACCGAAAGGCCATTGTTCGACGCATAATTCAAAGAACAGTCCGACGGGCTAATCTCGAATTCGCGAATGCCGTCGCCGTCGACTTCAGCGACAAAAGTTGATCCGCTGATAGAGATCTCATCGAGCCCATCTCTGCCGTGCACGATCCAAGACTTCTTTGTTCCTAAACGTACTAAAGCCCCGGCCATTTTCGGAACCAGGTCCTTGTCCCAAACCCCTATTAACTGGTGCTGAGCAGATGCGGGATTGCACAGCGGCCCGACGCAGTTAAAAATCGTTGGAAATCCCAGGCTACGACGGACCTTTGCGAGCGTAGGTGACAAGCGGTGATGATTCGGAGCGAACATAAAACAGATGCGTTCTTCGTTCAAATTATGCTGGGATCGCTCCGGCGTGGCCGCTGCGTCAACGCCGAGTTCAGAGAGAACGTCCGCGCTTCCAGAATTGCTCGTCGCGGCTTTGTTACCATGTTTCGCGACCGGAACACCGCCACCCGCAACCACAAATGAAGCCGCAGTTGACACGTTAAATGTCTTCGCTTTGCTGCCACCGGTTCCAACAATATCGACGAAAGTTTCGTGCTTCGAATCCACGCGGATCATCCGTTCCCGCAGTACCTTCGCGATCGAATAGATCTCGTTCGATTCGATGCCCTTGGTATGCCACGCCGTCAACAGCTCTGCGATCGGCCGTCCATCGATTTCGGTGATCAACGCGTCGAGAATCGCTTCAGCCTCGGACTCGTTAAGGTGACGGCCTTCCTTGAATTCGTCGACGTATTTTTTGAGCAAAAGACTCATAGCTGTCCCTTTTCCGCGATCTCTATCGCACGTAGCAATGCTGATGCTTTATTTATCGTTTCCTCAAATTCCGACGACGGATCAGAATCCGCGACGATACCGGCTCCTGCCTGTACATGAGCAACGCCGTCTTCAAGTGTCATCGTCCTGATCGCTATACACGTGTCCATATTTCCTGAATAGTCAAAATAACCAACGGCGCCCGAGTAAATTCTGCGGCTCGTTGGCTCAAGTTCGCTGATCAACTCGATCGCCCGAACCTTCGGTGCGCCGGAAACCGTTCCGGCAGGGAAGCAGGCGGCTAAAGCGTCGAACCGATCAAGCCCTTCACGAAGATCGGCCGAAAGATAACTGACCAGATGCTGAACATGTGAATATTTTTCGACGCTCATTAAACCATTTACTTTCACACTACCGTATTCGGCGACTCGGCCCAGGTCGTTTCGTCCAAGATCGACAAGCATCAAATGTTCCGCAACCTCCTTTCGGTCAGCTTGCATTTCGTCGGCAAGCGCGTCGTCTTCTGCCTTCGTCCTGCCGCGCGGACGCGTTCCGGCAATGGGCCGATATTCCAGCTTGCGGTCCTGACACTTGACCAACATCTCCGGCGAAGCTCCGATTATCGACCGTCCATCCATTTCGATAAGGAACATATAGGGCGATGGGTTCAATGACCTCATCGCTCGATAAATGCCTACCGGAGTTGCAGTTGTTCGGCGGGAAAATCGTTGAGACAGAACAACCTGATATGCATTTCCTGAAGCGATCTGCTCTTTGATTTCAAGAACGGACTTTTCGAAATCTGCACGAGTAAAGTTCGATTCGACCTCGCTCATGCTCTCTACAGCAGTTGGCGACGGAATTAATATGGGTGACGTTTCGAGAGTGTGCTTAACAGTCCGATTTGAAGCCCTCGCATCTTCGATAGCTTTTTCGAGCGCTTCCTCATTGCCGTCTGCTTCATCCGCGAAAACGAGACAAACGATCTTGATCTGCTGTTTCGCATGGTCAAAGGCAACGATCGTTCGGAAGAACATCAGTTCAACATCGTTCGGGTTCGATGCGACTTTTCCCTTCAAAGCAGGTTCGAACCACGACGAACAACCAAACCCTAATGCACCGATGGCACCGCCCGCGAAGCTCGGAAGTCCATCGATATTTGCGAGCTGATACTGGGAAAAATGTTTGCGCAGGTAACTCAAGATAGGCGTTTCCAGAACCGTCGTGCCATCGGCATCTTCAACTGACACTTGCTTGTCGTTTCCTCGGACGAGCGAATGCGGCCCCGCACCGACGAATGAGTAACGAGCTAAAGCTTCTCCACCTTCGACCGATTCGAGGAGGAATGATCTGCTATTTCCGGCAGATAATTTCAGATAGACAGCGAGGGGCGTCAAAAGATCAGCCGACATTGTCTCGACGATAGGGATAACATTTGCCGAATTTGCGGCCGCGATCAACTCTTGTGAATCAGACATAAAAAAACCGCCAACTTTTTCGATTGGCGGTGTAGCTCGGAAAGGAAGATTCTGACAATGACCACTAAAGGCCGCTCACAGAAACCAATTTCGCAAACACAACCGGGGTGTGGTGCCAGCTCCGCCAGCTCCTATCGGTCTTGAGTTTGTCGAAATTTCTAATCATCTACAGAGTTTTTAGCAGAGTCTTACGTTGGATGTCAATTACATCCTATCGGGTACCTGAATTCCCATTGTGTTCAGCGCCGCGGTGAGCGATCGCCGAACGGAATCCGCGACCGTTATCAACACGGCCCGTTTCAGCGGGTTCGGCTCCGGCAATATTTTGTGATTGTGATAGAAAAGATTGAAGCCTTTCGCGAGATTGAAAGCAAATTTCGCGAGAACTGCCGGTTCATTTGCCTTGGCTGCCTGCTCGACAGTTTCATCAAGGCGGGAAGCGAGCACCAGCATCGACCAAATGTCGTCGCCTTGTTCCGAACCAAATATGGCAGATATTTCGTCAGCGTTGACCAAAGAACCTTTGATCACTTCGATGGAATCTCCGCGTTCCGCAAGTTTTTGGAATATCTTGTTCGCGCGAACGGCTGAATATTGGCAAAAACATCCGGTCTCACCTTCGAACGAAAGTGCTTCCTTAAAATCAAAAACTATCACCGTGGTGCGTGTGAATTTCAGAAGAAAATACCGCAAAGCACCGACGGCGATCTGGTGAGCGATCTTATTCTTGTCCTCATCCGAAGCTTCAGGATTTCTCGATTCAACCTCGGCCAACGCCTTGGCTTCAAGCCGATCGAGAAGGTCGTCAGCCTTTACACCGAGCCCTTTTCGACCGCTCATCTCAATAAAGCTGCGGGTTTTGTCTTCGTCGGAGAGAATAAACCCAAGCTCTTCAGCCGCACTCGGGGACAAGGCTACCATCTCGTACGAGAGGTGAACGCTGCCGCTTTCGCCGATCTCGGGATGGATCGCTGCCACGCCTTTTTTAACTATTTCTTGCGGATAAGATTGGCGCGTGTCGATCACGTTATAGACCGTTTCACCATGACCGAATTCAGGAGCTCCGCCGACAGATTCGTCGGCATTAGCCGTCGTGATCCAGACTTCTTTGCCGTTCTCGTAGGTGTGAAATGGCTTGTAATAAAAGTCCATTCCGAGAACACCGAGCTTCCACATTTGGTAGGCGATGTCCTTTCCGGTGTAAGTGACCGTACCGTTCGAACGAACAAGGATTTTGTCAGATTCGTGCTCATCGGTTCCCGAATGTTCTTCAAAAGGCATCACCCAGCAGCCGGCGTTCTTTCCCTCTGATTCGAAATGGATCGCCCTCATTTCCTTCATCTGGTCGAACGCTTTGTTCCAAAATTGAAGGTGCAATATTTCTGATTCGCGCGGTAGCAGGTCATAGCGAATGTCGAACCGTTCCATCGTATCGAGAATGCACTCAACATTTCGTGTTGCGACGTAGTCTGCAAGCAACGCGATGTCGTTATTCCCTTCTTCGATCAGGTGCAGGACTTCCGCCCGCCTTGCTTTTAGATTTTCTTCCTTCTGATACTCCTGTCCGACCTTTGCATAAAGATCCCAACAGTAGTAATCAAACGACATGTTCTTCGTGCGTAGTTCCGCAACCAACGCTTTGATCGAATCTAGGTCACGATTCTCCAAATAAACGAAGCCGACTACAACATCCGCGACTTGAACGCCTGTGTTGTCGATATAATTCTGCACTTCGACCTCGCTGCCGGTCGCACGAAGTAGCCGTTGAAATGTGTCTCCGATCACGGAGTTTCGTACATGACCGATGTGAGCTGCTTTGTTGGGATTTACAGATGTATGTTCAACACAGACCTTTCGCTTCGCGGTGTTATGCGAAGCAAGTCTTGGCAACGGCTCTGTATCGATATTCTCGAGCAGAAATCGAGCTCGATCATAAAAGACATTCAGATAGCCCGGTCCGGCGATCTCGATCCGTCCGACAAAATCGAACTTTTCGAGTTCTCTTTTCAGGGTCTCAGCGATCGCCCGCGGATTTTGCTTTTCACCCGTCGCCTGTTTGATCTGCTTAGACAGCTCAAAGGCAACAGGGAAGGCAAGGTCGCCGAGCTCGGTCTTCGGCGGAATTTCTGAGACGATCTGATCGAGCCCAATGTTGAAATTCGAAAGTGCGGTTTCGCGTACGTTTTCGCGAAGGATATGTTGAAGTTCGGATAGCGTCATTACGGTTCGATTGGTTAGGGATAAAACCGTAATTATACGCCCGTCCGAAACTTACACAAAAGCAGACGGGTTATTTGATCG
The DNA here is from genome assembly GCA_038256005.1 of Pyrinomonadales bacterium. Classification (GTDB taxonomy): domain Bacteria; phylum Acidobacteriota; class Blastocatellia; order Pyrinomonadales; family Pyrinomonadaceae; genus OLB17. The sequence goes on along the minus strand of JBBSKW010000128.1, from coordinate 3,137 downwards.
AAACCGTCAGCGTGTAAGTGATTCCTCGTCCGAGGTTGTCGACGCAAACAGATGCTTTTCCGGGAACATACAGCAGGTATTCATATTCGGTCTCGCCGCTTTCAAAGATATCGGTCTAAAGATATCGGTCTAAAGTTCATAATGGTAAATGTTCTCGAATTTGAATACGCGAAAGTCGGAAGATCTTGTCTCATACGCTGATGCTTTTTTCTCTTTTTCACGGAAAACCGCTAAACTTCTCAGTAATGCAGACGCTGTATTTCGATTGTTTTGCGGGTGCGAGCGGGAATATGATCCTCGCCGCGTTGATCGCTGCCGGTGTCGACAAAGGTTCGCTTGAAACGGAACTTCAAAAGCTTGATATTCCCGGTTTTGAGGTGCGCCAAGAGACCGTCGACCGATCTGGCATCTCTTCTCTCCATATCGAAGTCGTCGTGCCGGACGAGAAAAAGCACCGGCATCTTCATCATATTGAGGCGATAATTGAGGGTTCGACACTTTCGGAGACGGTAAAGGAGCGTTCGATCGAAATATTCCGTCGACTAGCCGAGGCCGAAGCGAAAGTACACGGAACCCCCGTCGATAATATCCATTTTCACGAAGTCGGCGGCCTCGATGCGATAATTGATATCGTTGGAGCGTGTATCGGTTTCGAAATGCTCGGGATCGAAACGTTTGCGTGTTCGAAGATCCATGTCGGAAGTGGTTTCGTGACAATGGAACACGGGAAGTTTCCGGTTCCGCCGCCAGCGGTTGCTGAACTTCTGAAAGGCAAACCGATATATTCGACCGAGATAGAAGGCGAACTGATAACGCCGACAGGTGCGGCGATAATATCTACGGTGTGTGATAGTTACGGCACGTTGCCTGATATGATGGTTGAGGTGTTAGCATATGGTGCCGGGACTAGAACATACGAAGGCTTTCCGAATGTTATTCGGCTTTTGATCGGAGAATCGAAGGCTAAAGCTTCACCGGAAACGAACGGCTCAAAGCTCGATCAATTGGTGATGTTGGAAACGAATATAGATGATTCCTCGCCGCAGGTTCTGGGCTTTGTTATCGAACGAGCCTTCGAATTGGAGGCACTGGATTGTTGGTTTACGCCGATACAAATGAAAAAAAATCGGCCGGCGTTCTTGCTATCGATACTTTGCGAACCGGCGGACGTAGAAGCGTTGAAAGATATGGTGTTTTCAGAAACCTCTACGATCGGTATTCGTCAAAAAAGTATTGAAAGGCATTCCCTTGATCGTGAGATCCGAACAGTAACGACCGAGTATGGCGATGTTCGGGTTAAGTTCGCGTCGCGCAACGGCGAAACATTAAATGTAATGCCAGAATACGACGACGTTCGGAGAATCGCTTTGGAAAAGGGAATCGCGTTTCGTATCGTTAGAGATGCCGCTATCCAGGGAATTTCGGAGAAAGCGTTGGGTGCTGGCGGTGGTTAAATATGGCGAAAAAATCTAAGAAAAACGTAGATCTAGCAAAGATCGCTGCTGGTGTAAGGCTGATGCTTGAGGGCATGGGTGAGGACCCGAATCGCGATGGACTGCAGAAAACACCCGAGCGTGTTGCCGATTTTTATGCCGAATTGACCGAAGGTATGTGGCAAGATGCGAAAGAGCATATTGTGCCGCTACCTGGCGATTCGCACGACGAAATGGTTGTCGTCAAGGATATTTCGATCGCATCAGTATGTGAACACCATTTGGCTCCGTTCGTCGGAAAATGCCATATCGCCTACATTCCAAAGAGCGGTCGGATAGTGGGTCTTTCGAAATTAGCTCGTATAGCAGAGATATTTGCCCGGCGACTACAAGTCCAAGAACGGCTGACACAGCAAATAGCGAACACCCTATTCAGCGAACTAGATCCGCTGGGCGTGATGGTGGTGATCGAAGCCGAACATGCATGTATGACGCTACGCGGTGTAAAGAAGCCGGGCTCGAAGACGATCACGTCCGCCGTTCTCGGCGGTTTCCGTAAAGATCCGCGTACGCGAGCCGAAGCGATGTCGCTTATCAAAGGCTGAATTTAATTAAAATATTACTTTAACTGTTGTAAACGGACATCTAAAGAAACACTTCAAATCTATGAAAAAGACATTCTTGCTATTTTTGGTCGCTATTTCGTTGGTCGTTGGTTCTTTCGCACAGAACTTCGAATCAAAGATCGATCCGGTAAAGATCCGTGAACGTGTAAAACGGCTTTCCGCGGATGAATTCGAGGGCCGCGGTCCGGGGAATGCCGGTAGCAAAAAAGCTGCTGATTACATCGTCGCCCAGATGAAGGGAGCAGGGATTAAGGCAGGCAATGACAAGAGTTATTTCCAGAACGTGAAAATGGTTGGCATCAAGGTCGAACCTGCCACCCAAATGACATTTTCAGGCCGCGGAACTCCCCGATCCTTCAAATTCGGCGACGACTTTGTAGCAACGACCGGTGCACAAACTTCCAGCGTTTCTGTCGATGCGGATGTCGTATTCGTCGGTTACGGCATCGATGCACCGCTTTACAAATGGAACGATTACAGCGGTCCCGCGGAAGATTATCGGGGGAAGATCCTGATCATAATGGTCAATGATCCACCCGCCACCGCTGATGAGCCAAATCTTTTCGGTGGCAAAGCCTTAACTTATTACGGCCGCTGGACCTACAAATACGAAGAAGCGGCTCGTCGTGGTGCTGCAGGCGTAATACTTATCCACACCAATCAATCAGCCGGATATGGCTGGAATGTCGTGCGAACTTCGTTTGGCGGGCCTCGGTCAGAGATTGCTCGTGCGGCGGGCGATAAGACGCCTTATCTCAACCTGATGAGCTGGATGACGGACGAGACCGCGAAAGCGGTTATGCAACAAGCGGGAATCGATTTTGAAGGTCTTCGAATGAAGGCCGCGACACGGAACTTCAAGCCCGTAAAGACGGGGCTGATGATGAAGATCGATCTGAAAGCCGACATCCAGCGGTTCGAATCGCCGAACATCGTTGGAAAGATCGATGGTGCCGATAGCAAGATGAAGAGCGAGTATGTTCTCTACACGGCGCATTGGGATCATCTCGGCATCGGCGAACCGGACGCGACAGGCGATAAGATCTATAACGGCGCGTATGACAATGCCTCCGGAGTT
>JBBSKW010000127.1:0-9674 GCA_038256005.1 Pyrinomonadales bacterium | reverse complement strand
GATCGTCGATGTCATCGAAAAAATTCTCAATGTTCATCCCGACCACAGAGAATTGCCTTTCATTCGTAGCCGGCATCGGCTTCGGCTTGATCGCGGTGGTCACGGACAGGCGATAACCCGGATCGACCAGAAGCGTGTTAGTTCGATATGAATAATGGAGAACGCCGGTTAAGTCGCGGAGCACCATTCCACTAGAGACTTCAAGCGGCGATGCTCCCGTTTGAAACGAAGATTCGATGCGGATCCGTTCCGGATTTCCGTCGAAGATCGGCATCTTTGGGAAATCCAGCTTGAGCCGGCCTTTCACAGTTGCATCGAACAGTGCCGCTTCGACAATGTCCATGCCAGGCTCGCGAAACGGTCTCGCGATTCCTTTCAGAACTCCGTAAAATGATCCATTAGAAATCGCCGAAGCGGTTTTGATATCGACCCGGCCATCGGTTGGTGAAGTTACAAACAGTTCGGCGATCGAAACTCGCATTCCCTCGAACCGTTCGAGTTGATCCACTCTGTTCGGCTTGAAATCTTCGAGTGTTAAAGTCACCGGTTTCGGAAGCGGATTGGCGGGAGACACGACACGAAGGTTTTCGAACGCAAGTTCGGTGATAGTAAGGCTTGCGGGCTCATTATTTCGCCGAAATTCTTCAACCTTGCCCGCAACCTTCACAAGACTTCCAACCGCTGCCTTTGAGTCCGGCTCTGTTCGCGTAAAAACGAAGATAGCTTCTGACGTTGCCGAATTTCCGTCCGTTTTGTCATCCGGGCTTTGAACGAAGAATCCGGTTCGAATGCGGGCCGTTACAACTCCTGTTACGGCAACACGCTCTCCGTCGACCGGCGATAGATTTTTATCGCCTTGAACCGCAGCTATCGGCATTTCCTTCTGCGCCGACACCGGAAATACTGCACCAACGGAAGTTATTGCGAAGACGAATGCGTATTTCAGAAACTTAGTTTTGATCATTGTCTATCTCGTCTTCGCTCCATTAACTCCTGCGAATTTTTCGGTATGTTAGAGAAAAAATCATGCCCGGTCAGAAGTTCGACCTGATCGACCGTTACTCGAAAATTTCGCCACGGAGCGTTGATGTTCAGCGGCGGCTGATTCGGAACTATGATGCCGAATGCACGTGTTCCTTTGTTTGCCCGTTGCAGGTCGTTCGATCCGTTGGGCAGAATTAGCACCACCTTCCATGTCACCTGCGGAACAACGACGCGTCCTTGTGCGATCGTTCCCACGTTACCGCTCGGACCCGTGACGATATATATCTCTTGCCCTTGGCCTGCCAGCGACCTTAAATAGGTCTCGAATTCTTCCCACGGTCCTTGGTTGTTCGCCGAAAGCTGCGGAACGAAATTGCTCATTAAGAACGTTGCGGAATTGTCCGGGATCGAACGTGTCCGGTCGCCGGATGGGCACATATGGCCGCGATCGTAACCGGACCCTGAATAATCGCCGTCTTGGACCTGATACCATCCGGCCGGCAAAGCGGAATCCGGGCGATAATCGTCCTGCCGTTGAGTTGTTCCGACCCATGAACTATCCAGCCTCCATGCGACCCAATTCGGCGTTGCCTTGCTGCGATTGTATGAAAGCGTGTACTGCGGCTTCGGCATCAGGTAATTGTTCTCATTTGCTATGTCCGGCGTTGCATCGCTTGGGTTTCCAAAGATCAGTGGATCATCGCCCGGGAACGGCGCGTTGACCGTGATCACCTGCGTTACGTTAACGGTCCGTGCCTGTGCATCCGATGCGACTGCCGGAATATTGCGTATACCGCCTGTGATATCACCTGGGATTACCGCGAGGTATGAGAACACATTGTCGCCTGGCGTGACGTCGCCGTTGGTTCCGTTATCAAAGAATACCTGCGACGCGGAACGGCCGATGTCGGACAAGTTTCCTGTCACCGAAATTCCGGTACTTGGCGGAGTAGTCGCCGGAATCACGGTTACTCTAAACAGCGTGCTCCCGCCGGGACCGACAGTTGTTGGGTTTGCGTTGATTGATGCAAAAAGCGTTGTGCCACCGCCGCTGCAGGGTGCAGGCGTAACCGCGGAATTTCTCGGTGCGGCGGGAACGGTCGAGCCAAAATCGTTAGAATTGTTGTCAGTGTCCTGGCAGCCGTTCTGCAGCCGCGATTGGCTATTGTTAAGTGCCGGCGCAGAGGTGACTGTTCCTTCAACAAATATATTCGTCGCAGTTCCCCAACCGACCGAATCAATGATCGTGCCAGTGTTGTTTTCACCTTGACGTACCGCGAGCCCGCCGCCATTTCCGCTCATCGAGACTTGAAGCACTGCCGGATCGTAGGTTCGGTCAGGCGTGGCTGGCCCGTCGTATCCCGTCGAAGCGATCAGATAGTAACCACCCGGCGGGATCACAGTAGAGGTATTCCAAGACGCTAGCGGATTCAAAACATCGCTTGATCCAGTCGCCGAACGATAGACCAAGCGGTATCCGTTCAGATCGATCGGATCGGCACCTCTATTAAAGATCTCGATGAATTCGTCGCCGGCTCCACCACCACCCGTTTGCACCTGGCTGATCACAATGTGAGGTGAAACGGCCGCAACGGTCTCGCGTGCCGAAATTCGTTTGCTATTAGATGCCGTTAAAATTAAGAACGAAAGAACTGATGCTGTGAGGAAAAACTTTTTCATTAATACAAAACCTATTGCTCTAAGCCTATAACCCTTGAACGGTTCGCAAACTTCATTTTTAACATATTCTTCGACCATACCGTATCGGAACCGAATTCCCGGAAACACAAAGTTAAGCTAAAAAAAGGAGTCGATCGTGTACGAACGGCCTCCGATTGGAATCATCGATGACGTGCTAACTACATAAACAAACGAAGGATGAAAACATGAACAACGCCTGCTAAAAATTTCATCGCATCGCGTTTATACGTTCCAAAAGTGTCGGCGCATTCACGTAATTGAGCCTGACAAGTTCGCGGTAAGAACGCATCGCCGCTTCACGATTCTTTTGGTTGACGTATATCAAGCCTAAGTAATAATGCGAGGAACCTTCATCCGGATTCAGCTGTACCGCTCGATCTAGCGAGGCCGTAGCCTCGGACGTGCGCCCAAGCTGCCAATATGAGAAACCAATTTCGCGATGAAAATGAGCAGGTTTGTCGTTGATCGCTAGAAGAGTTTGCAGACTTGTGATCGCTTCCGGGTACCGCTTTTGATTGTTGTAGCACCATCCAGAACGATACAAGGCGGTCTGATTCTTGGGGCTGTAGGTCAATCCCTTCGTATAGCTTGCGAGGGCCAGAGGATAGTTCTTGACTTTGTCGAAATAGATATCTCCGATACCAAAATGCGAGGTCGCATCATCAGGCTTATAACGCAATGCGGTTTGATACGCCGCTACCGCAGCATCAGTTCGCCCAAGCTTTGTATTTGCGTATCCGATCTCAGAATGTGCCTGATAATAATCGGGCTTTATCTTCACGGCCTGGTTTGCCCAACGTAAGGCCTCGCCGTGATTAGCATTCTCGTTGTACATCCAGGCGACGTTGTAAGCTGCCACCTGGTTATTTGATGAAAATTCAAGTCCTTTCAAATACGGCCCGAGAGCTTCTTTGTAGTTCTTCGTTCCATAGAAAAATGCATCACCGAGCCCCATGTAAGCTCCCGAATTGGTCGGATCGATCCTGATCGAATTGCGGAATGAGATGATTGCTTCATTGTTCAGGCCAAGTTTGCGCTGAGCAAAGCCAAGCTCTTCATACGATTCGGAGTAATCAGAGCGGTTAGCAACGGATTGGCTGAGTGCGGTCACAGCTTCGCGATACTGCGCGAGATCGTTATACAACGCCCCCAATTCATAGCTTGCAACATACGACTTCGGGTTGAGTGCGATCGATTTCTTGAGTGCCGGAATCGCCTCGTTGTTCTGTTTAAGACGGCGATGAGCGTATCCTTTCTCGAGAAATACAACCGATTCATTCGGGCCGATAAGGGCTGCACGATTCAGAGCTGTTATGGCTTCCGTATACTGTTCAAACTCATTATGGATCCAGCCGATCCGATAGAGTGATTTCAGAAGTGGTTTTATTTTGACGGCGGATTGATAGGTGGCAAGGGCGCTGTCATGGTCACCCGAATCAAACAATTTGTCCGCCTCAGCCTGTAAGGTTTCTGCTGTTTTGGCCGTTGTGACCGTACGCTTTGGCGTCGTCCGCTTAACAGTCGATTTTGTAACGCGCCTAACGCGGCTTTCGGTTCGCACCGGTTCGGGTTCAGCACGTCCGCCGCCGGATTGTTGGCCAAATCCGTTGATACAAGAAGTGATTGTGAAAAGAGAAGCAAGCGATAGAAGATAAATTGCTTTGAAACTGAACATCTTTGAACCTCCGATCAAAGCGCGAATTAACACGATCGATCATGCGATCAACGCGTCGGTCGAGGATAAACGACCGGACTCTTATTTCCGGCTCTATCGACCGCCCGAACTCCAAAGAACGAATTGTCCTTCGTCATATTTTTCATCACATGCGAAGTCACCTTTCCGACCGCGAGCGAGTTAGTCCACACAGGCGAAGTAGTCTCGCGCCAAACTATCTCGTAACCGGAGATGTCCGCTTCGGTCGATGCGTCCCATTTGAGTTCCGTGTCATTACCCAGACGTGCGGTTACGATCCCGACATTTCTCGGTTTCCCCGGAGCGAGTGCAAGACGAGCAAGGCTTGCGGCGTTTACTTTTACGACGTTTGCGACGTAACCAAAGTCAACAAACTCAGGTGTGTCGCCGTAAAACTGGCCGTTTTCGGTGCGAACGTTCTGATGCTGATGATTATAGTCTTCGTTTGGCTCAGTGAATCTTACTGCCGCAAATCCATTCTCAAGAAACGGAATGTGATCGCCGCCGCGACCATAGCGATCGCGTCGATAGATCATCATCACGCCAAACTTCGGCGAATAAATGTCGGCAGTTTCCTTGATGTAGCGAGCGAGTTGACGTGCCGGCGAATCGTTCTCGCCGCCGACGCTGCGGCGAGTGTTTGCTTGTTGTTCGTTTTCGTTTGAAGGAACGCCTTCGGCAAAGACGCGAACCTTATTCCGATCCGGTGAATTCTTATTCGTTGTCACACCGCCGACGATGTCGTTCGTGAACATCGCTTCGATATTCATCTTTTTCTCGGTCGCCTGCACTGCAAAATAACGTGCACCAAGTAAGCCTTGCTCTTCACCCGGAACAGCCATAAAGATGATCGTCGCATCGTACTTTTGCTTGGACATTATGCGAGCCATTTCAACGACCGCCGCTGTTCCGGATGCGTCATCATTCGCTCCCGGAGCGTCACATTTAGCGTCGGTCGGCGATGTACACATGGAATCATAATGTCCCGAAACAACATAAATGCGATCCGGATCAGTCGTGCCTTTCAGCGTCGCAAAAACATTTGTCAGAACCGTCGGTTCAGGAATCCGAGCCGCCTTCGGCTGCGTAAAACTCTGCTTTTCAACCGTCAGACAATTCCCGCACGCAGAACTTATCTTCTCAAATTCGCTGAACAGCCAATCGCGTGCAGCACCGATCCCTCGGGTCGGATTGTCCTGCTCAGAAAGCGTATTTCGCGTCCCGAACGAAACAAGCTTTCGAATGTCAGCCTCGATCCTACCGGCCGATACATCTTTCAGCATCTTAGCGATCATCGGATCGGGCGTCGGTTTTTGTGAAAGATTTGAACCGGCAAAAACGGCAATAAGTGGCAAAACGAAAAGAAGTTTTCGAGCTAGCATATTATGTTGGTTTTTCCTTTGAAGTGCCGATAGCTTAGCACAACCTAAGGTGATAAAACATCGAAGGCACGCAAGCGACTGCCGTCCGCCGTGTACAGTAGATTCACCGTTTCGTCCGTCGTAAATTGCGCGTCCGGATCCGAAGCGAGTATATATCTTGCGTCTTTGCCCGTGTGAACATTCACACCGACGAGCCCTTTGCGCTCGAATGGTTTGGGCAGATCAGTATAAAAATACATATGGCTGCCGCGAAGTTCGGCAACCCGTTTTCGTCGGAGCAGATAATTCGAAAGCCGGTCTGCATATCGCGCCGGATCGAGCCTGTCGAGCAGGCTTTCCTGAACATCGGCACTCGAGGGAGTTAGCCGCGAAACAGCACCGCGAGTCAATTGCGAACGAATGCTTGACGGGGTTATGACCTGAAATCCGCTTAGACGGCTGATCGCTCCGGGCGCACGGGCAAAAGAGCCGAATGAATAGATCCGCTGTGTAGCGTAGTTGCGGGCAGCATTGCTTGCAAGCGTTGTAAGATCGAACGAACCGAACCGCGAACGCAGGCCCGACCAGCGAAATGAATTTACAGTACTCGCTAGGCTCAAACCTCCACGAGCAAGCCCGATCGCTGAAGTTGCCAATCCACCGTAACGGAAATAAAGAGCAGTTGCCCGAAGAGCGATGCCGGTGATAATGCGAAACGCTCCGCGGCCCGGAGCTTTGTGGCGCACCCGCCAAATCTCTTTCGAATCGAAAGCGGCGATCTCATCTTTGCCGCCAACTACCGCGTGCCCGCGTTCATTTAGAATCACGAATTGAGCGTCGTCGATCTTATGTTCAAATTTGTCACGGCGTTTTCCGTCAGACGCATTGATCGCGTAAAGATCATCCTTGTCGGCTATCAAGATCGTGTTGGCATCTGCGAAGACGAAATTAGTCAGCCCTTTGTCGGCGCCTTTGTAACGCCATTTCGTCTTTCCGGTTGTCGTGTCTATCGACGATACGCCATACGGACCTTTCGAAACTATCTCGCCGTCCTTGAGCCGCGTGAATTGGCCGCCAGTTCGGACGAACAGTGTTTGGCCGACGATCGCCATTTCAGCACAGATCCCAAGGTCGTCTGCTTTCCAAGCGACATTTCCCGTTTTCCGATCAACGGCTCGAATTCGGCCGCGGCCTGAAATGTAAACGTATCGCTCATCGAAGACCGGATCGGCTTCTGTTAATGCCAGGCCGTCTTCATTGATCTTGAATTTCTCGCGTTCTTTCTCTTTTCCGGTAAGTGCGTCGTAGCTTATTGAACCGTTGTAAAAAAGAAATAGGCGGCCATCTACCATCATCGGTGCGCGATAGTTATCGAGCGTGAACGCGATCTCGCCCAAGCCTTCGCCAAAACGAGCCGGCATCATTTCGATATCGCCATCCAGTTCTTTCTTCCAAAGTTCGTCGCCGGTCGAAAGTTTTAGAACATGGACTATCGGTTTTCGTTTGAATTCGCTGCCGGCCTCTGCTTTTGGGTCTTTCACCAAAACGACAGCGATCAGATCGCTTTCCGGATCGACCGCAAGCTGCATCACATCGCCCTTTACCTTATCGCTTTGCCAGATGGACGCACCGGAAACAAGATCGATCGCTTCAAGCCGGGATCTACTTCCAAGGTCGCGAGAAAATAGAATTAGGTCTGTATCGGGAATCGGCGTGACCGCTGTTTCATTTATTCTTCCGGTCGATCGCCGCCAAATGCGTTCGCCGGTTTGCCCGTCGATCGCATAAAGGCTTCGCTCAGTTCCTGCGAGCACGATTCCAAAATCTGTCGTTTGATAGAATCGGATATCGGAATCGAGACCCGCGTCCCAAACCGTCTGGGATGACACCGTAAGCGAAGCAACCAACAAAAATAGTGTGAAAATTAACTGACGCATGCCGATTAGAATAACGCAGATGGCGTATCGACGAAAGAAAATTCCATGCGACTCTTGCATTATCCCTTGAGCATTCGTAGCCACACTTTTAGCCATTAATGCAAGGATCAAGCAATTCTTACATCTGTTTCCCGACCCAAATGCCGCCGAGAAGTCCCATGAATCCGACAATCACGCTTAGTAAAAGATAGGCAAGTGCGGTGATCGTTTCGCCTTCTTTCAACAAACCGTATGTCTCCATTTCAAATGTTGAGAACGTTGTAAACGCTCCGACAAATCCAACAATTATTGCTAAGCGGAGAGCTTCTGAGGTTTCGAACCTGTCGGTAAACACGATCAAGAAAAACCCGATCAAGAATGAGCCGGAAATGTTAATAAGGAACGTCGGAAAAGGGAACTTCTCCGACACACTTGCGAGCGGCGAAATGTTGACCAAATATCTGGCCACCGAGCCGATCGCCCCACCGGCCGCAACCGCGAGTATTTTCGAAGCAGTTTCCATACACGAGACGAGCGCACACAATTGCGACAAGTAATACCGGGCGATATTATCATCACTATGGCTGAAAGCATTGCATTCTCAAAAACACAGGATCGATCGATCATTTATGCCGAACTGGTTCCGCAGATCGAGGCATTGATCGCCGGCGAAGATGACCTGACCGCTAACCTGGCGAATATCGCCGCAGTCTTGAAAGAAGCCTTTGGCTTTTTCTGGGTTGGATTCTATCTAAAGAAAGGCGATCAGTTAGTTCTTGGCCCGTTCCAAGGACCGCTCGCTTGTACACGTATCAATCTTGGCGAAGGCGTTTGCGGCCAAGCTTATTCGATCCGCCGAACTGTGATCGTGCCAAACGTTGATGAATTTCCGGATCACATCGCCTGTAGCTCTGCATCCAAATCCGAGATCGTATTGCCGCTATTTGACCAAAACGGTAAAGTTTTCGGCGTTTTAGATGTCGATAGCGACCGGTTAGACGATTTTTCAGCAGCCGATGCGAAAGGCTTGAACGACATAATCTTGGTGCTTAGCAAGACAGTTTGATAATTCCCTCCGATATAATATATAAAATGGTGTCATTTACCATTATCCGTTAGAATATAGTGTTCGGTACCGTTATAAGATATCTGGCCGAATTCTTTTATTCAAACGTTTATGACACCAGTCGAACATCCTCTTTGGGTTTGGTTATTATTTTTTGGCATCGTTCTCGCTGCCTTGTTCGTAGATATCGGCATAGTAAATCGGCGGTCGCATGTACCGACACGTAAGGAAACATTTATCTGGGCCGCGGTATGGGTTTCGCTGGCAATGGGTTTCAACGTTTTCCTGTATTGGCAAGTGGGCAACCACTACCAGGATTGGGACCTTGCGGCTGTTCAAGCCAAGCAATTCTTTACCGGTTATCTGATCGAACTTTCGCTTTCCGTCGATAATCTGTTCGTGTTTTTACTGATCTTTGGCTATTTCAAAGTTCCGAAGAACTTTCAACATCGAGTCCTGTTTTGGGGCATCATGGGCGCGCTCGTGATGCGAATGATAATGATATTCGCGGGCGCTGAGCTGGTTGAGCGATTTCATTGGATCATCTACGTTTTCGGAGCGTTCCTGTTTTATACGGGCCTGAAGATGCTGAAGGAAGAAGATGAAGGATTCGATCCGACCGAAAGTGCGATCGTTCGATTCGCGACCCGTTACATCAGGATCACAAAGGAATACCACGAAGACAAATTCTTCATAGTTAAAGACGGAGTTCGAACCGGGACGCTTCTGCTTCTTGTCTTGATCGTCGTTGAATTTACTGATCTTATCTTCGCCGTCGATTCGATCCCGGCGATCTTTGGAATTACAACCGACAGATTCATTGTTTACACATCGAATATTTTCGCGATACTTGGGTTGCGGACGTTTTTCTTCCTTTTGGCCGATGTTGCGGACCGGTTTCATTATTTGAATGTCGGGCTTGCCTTCATTCTCTCATTCATCGGCGTAAAGAT
>JBBSKW010000126.1:0-9802 GCA_038256005.1 Pyrinomonadales bacterium | reverse complement strand
TGGAAGCGAACAGAAGTCGCAGATATTGGTTCGCGTGACCCGAACCGAAAAAGGCTTTGAGACCGAAAATTGTGGGCCTTGTTCGTTTGTACCGTTGATCGGTCAACACGGATGGAAACATCGATCAGAGTAAACAGAATATAAAAACGAGGGATTCGATTGAAAAAGATATTTGACTATCTAAGGCGTTTGAAGGGGTGGGTCGAAGGATATGCGGAAAAGCCCTATGCCGAATGGGCTCTATTCGCGATCGCGTTCATGGAATCTTCTTTCTTCCCGATACCGCCGGACGTTCTGTTGATCGCGATGGCAGTGGTTACTCCGTCAAAAGCTTTTCGATATGCACTTATCTGCACGGTCGGCTCGGTGCTTGGCGGCGTATTCGGATTCTTTATTGGGTGGGCTTTTTACGAAGCCATCGGCCAACCGATCTTAGAACTATACGGTGCGATGGGCCATTACGAGAGTGTCCGCCAGTTATACACCGAACACGCATTCTGGGCGATACTCGCGGCCGGTTTCACGCCGGTGCCTTATAAGGTGTTCACCATCGCTGCCGGAGCGTTCGAGGTTTCTATTTGGACGCTGATCGTCGCATCGATCATAGGACGCGGCGCGCGCTTTACGCTAGTCGCGGGATTGTTCTACTTTTTCGGTGCTCCGATCAAAAAGTTTATCGACAAGTATTTCGAGATACTTACGATCCTTTTCCTCGTATTCCTGATCGGAGGTTTCGTCGTCATCCGGGTGTTTTTTGGATAACTAGATTGACAGGGCTAGAACCGTTCCATAGACTGAAACTTCGCGATAATTTCGCGATTAAACGGGGCGTAGCGCAGTCTGGTAGCGCGCACGGTTCGGGGCCGTGAGGCCGGAGGTTCGAATCCTCTCGCCCCGACCACATTCCAAAAAAAGCACTCGGTTTATGCCGGGTGCTTTTTGTTTTACCGCCTGAACAAGTTCTATTTAACTAAAGGTTCTGATAGCGGAAGATCAACGATCATCGGTCTATGATCGGAGATTCGGTCGGCAACCGCTTCGTTGACGGCCGTCAGCGTTCGGCCAAAATGGGGTGCGAATAGGTACGGAGCTTTTTTGTCGTGGGGATCTGTCAACCTAGCCGGTTTTACGAAGATCCAATCAAGTTTGTACTTGCCGATGAACATTATCGGCCGGGCCACTTGGTAAGTGGTGACAAAGCCTTTTACACCGCGCTGATTAGAATTTGAAAATTCTTTGCTTTTCTTGCCGACCGAACGCTTCTTGTCGCCGCGTAGGTCAAATGCACCGCCATCAGCGAACCGAAACTCGTCAAGAGTGTTGAAAAAGTTTCGTTCGGCATTCGGCGCGATAAAGGGAATATGCTTGACGGTCGGGTCGGAGTGATTTCGCCCAAAAGTTATCCCGCCGATCGCAATGTCGTGCAACATACCGAGACCGAGAGCGTAACTAGCAGCCTGCTTGATCCAGAACTTCGGGTTTCCGAAACGCTTGATGAACTCACGTCGCATGGAGGTCGGCGTGAGATCGGTCGTGGACGTGTTCAAATCACCCGTAAGGACGACTGGATGTGGAATGTCCTTGATTGTTTCCAACAACTCGGAAAGCTGTTTCTCCCGGTGAGCCGGTTTGGTCCGGTTCTCAAGGTGCGTTGCGACGATCGTTACACGTCCCGACGGCAGCCTATCGTCGGCGATCTCAGCGATCAGCGTCGCACGTCCTCCGCGGCGAACTTCCCGCATCACTTCTTCGAGAAACAGTTGCCGGGCAATGCCACGCTTCCCTTTTTCGATCATGCTCGGCCCTTTCTTTTCGGTCGCGAACCAATCGTAGCCCTGATGGCTGAACGGTACGAGCCGAACATTCTCAAGCGGAAATCGGCTTAGGATCGCCACGCCGTGAAGCCCTTTATAGAGCTGCGGATCGACGGAAATCGTTTCAAGCAGTTCGGTCTCAGTCTTCTCGGCAGAGCGTTGCTTGGAAGTAAGATAGATAGGGCTCAGTTCCACGAATTGCGTTCCAAATGCATAATTCATGCCTAAAGCCGTCGCCAATTCCGCCGCGACGTTCCGATAACCGCTGCGTTTCATCCCAATATCTACTTCGTTGAGGACGATCACGTCTGCCGCACGGAGCATTTCCGCCTCTGCCATTAGCTCAGCAAGTTCCTTGCTCGCCGGTTCAAAACGCTCCGAGTTCGTCACCTTGGCAAGCTCTACATTGCTCGTCAGTAGAGCTTTCAGAGCGTCAAACTCCACACCTCTTTGTATGTTCCAATGCGCAACCCGAAGATACGTTCCAAGAGTCTCCGAACGCGGAAGCACAACCCGGCCTCGGAATGAATTGCTAATAAATGGTGTAGTTAGCAACGCCCCAAGCTTTGCCTGCATTGCCGCGTCAAGTTTATCCTGATAATAGAGAGCATTAAGCTCGTCGAAAGTAAAGAGTGCAGAGACGGGAACGTCGGATCTTACCGAAATACTGAAAAATAATAAGAGCAGTATCAATAATTGATACTGCTTACTCAAGAAAGAGAGTAAATATTTATATCTCACGATCGCTACCGAACAATTATTTTAGCTTCATGAGGCTACCGTCGGCGGAAACTCGAGTGCCGCGGGCGACCTTTTCCGATCGTTCCATCGCTCTCAACATATTGCCGCCGAGCACCAGCATGATCTCTTTTTCGGTGTAGCCGCGACGGAGCATTTCGTATGTAACAAGTGCGAGGTCTTCGACACCTTTCATTGGCGGATTCAGGAACGGAACGCCATCGTAATCCGAACCGAGACCTGCATGCTCAATTCCCGCTACCTTTTTGATGTGGTCGATGTGGTCAACGATGCGTTTGTAGTCCGCGATATATATCGGGTTTGCTTCGTAGAGCTTTCGACGGGCAGCGATAAACGCAGCGTCGTCAGTCTTGAATTGTTCGCGAAGTGCCGCAACCTGTTCACGAAGTTTTGCTGAGCGTTCATTCTCTTCCTTGTTCGTTCGCTGATCGAGGAAGGAAGGATAAAAAACGACCATGATCACCCCGCCATTTTGTTTCAATCTGACGAGCACATCATCCGGAACGTTGCGAGTGTGATCGTTTACGCCGCGAGCTCCCGAATGCGAGGCGATCAACGGAGCTTTCGAAGTATCCAGCACGTCGTGCATCACCTTTGGCGAAACATGCGAGATATCCACCAAAATGCCCAGCCGGTTCATCTCGCGGATAACTTCCTTACCGAAATCCGTAAGGCCGTTGTGCTTCTGCTGACCGGCCACGTGCGTGTCCGCCCAATCGTGCGTAACGTTGTGCGTCAGCGTCATGTAGCGAATGCCTAGCCGGTAAAAATTTCTCAGCGCGTAAAGCGAGTTTTCGATCGCGTATCCGCCTTCGATCCCCATTAGCAAACAGATCTTACCCTGTTTCTTTGCCTGGCGGATCTGGGCCGCAGTCGTGCACATTACGAGATCTTTCGGATGCCGCTCTGCCTCTCGATTCGTTACGTCGATGAGTTCCATCGCCCGCCGCATCGAACCGCCGGTCCGGAGCGTGTTGCCGGAAACATAAATCGACATAAACTGTCCGGTCATTCCGCCCTTTTTCCAGCGAGCGATATCGGTATGAAGCGGATCGCCGCCCGACTGGAATTTGCCGGTCGTGTCGGTAGAAAGGTCGAGGTCCATATCCATCATCGGGCCGGTAATGTCGTTATGGCCGTCGATGATGATCGCCTTTTTGTGGATCTTTAGCGCTTGTCCCCAAACCTTTGGATCAGCATCGGCTGGCATCGTCTGGGACGCAGCAGAAACGCAAAGTATAAAAATAGTTAGAGCAGGTACAATGAATCTCATATTTTCTTACAACGGGAAAGAGGTATTTCTTCAATCTTAACCCAGAATTAGATAACGTGGAAATGAATTGATTAGATGGTAACACTGGTATGACAGTTGCAGAATCAACTGCGGCCCATATTGCTGACCCACCGGCGATCATCTGTTAATCCTTAGAGCCAATGGCACTTAGCGAATCGGAACTTTAATATGTTTCGTATGATGTATCAATCCGTGTCATCCCGGTAGTGCCAATTTTCGGCACTATTCTCGTAATTCCTCATTGCTATGAGCCAAAAAGCACTCATCGACAAACCCCCACTCGACTCTGAACCCCGCGCTCAGTCTGAATCAATCTCAACAAATCGTTCTCATTTAGGTGAAGGTTTTAGATCCTTCAGTGACGGTCAGTTCCGTGGTTTGATCGAGAATCTTCCTGTTCTGTTCTACGTTGTCGATTCCCGGCCGCCGTACACTCCTTTATACGTAAGCCCGGCGTTCAAGCGACTCGGTTACCCGATGGACGATTGGCTTACCGACCCGGATATTTGGCTGCGCGTTATACATCCCGACGATCGCGAATGGGTATTTAAGCAGACGACCGCTTCAACTGAAACAGGTGAAGAGGTCGATTACGAATGGAGGATAGTCGACGTACTTGGAACCGTTCACTGGGTCCGCGACCGCGGTTGTTTGATTCGAGATAAGAATGGCAAAGTGCTCTGCCGCGAAGGCGTGATGCTAGATATCACACAGCGGAAGAGCGCGGTTGAAGAACTAGAGCTCAGCGAAGAACGATTCCGCAATCTATTCGAGAACGCGAACGATATAATCTATGTCCACGATCTTAAAGGCAACTATCTTTCAATGAATAAGGCTGCGGAGGAGATCTTCGGATACACGCGCGAGGAAGCATTGAAGCTGAATATGTCGGCGATCGTCGCTCCGGACCATCTTGGTCTCGCAAGTTTCAAGTTGAAGGAAAAGCTCAACGGAGAGAGCGCGCAAACTGCGTATGAGCTTGATTGTATAAAGAAAGACGGCACGCGAATAACGCTTGAGGTGAACAGCTCGGTGATCAGGAAGAACGGCGAGCCGATCGCGGTCCAGGGCATCGCCAGAGACGTTACAGAACGCAAATTCGCCGAGGAAGCGATCATTGAAAGCGAGAATCAGTATCGCGATCTCTTTGAAAATGCGAATGATCTTATTTACACGCATGACCTGCAAGGAAACTTCACATCACTAAATCGTACGGGCGAACGCATTACAGGTTATACACGCGATGAAGCTTTAACGATGAACCTTGCGGAGGTGGTTGCCCCGGAATCGATCAGTGCTGCCCGTCAGATGACCGCCCGCAAACTCTCAGACAACGTTGCGACAACGTACGAGATAACGATCATTGCGAAAGACGGCCGACGTGTCCTGCTGGAACTCAGTACGCGTTTGATCTTTAAGAACGGCTCGCCGATCGGGGTTCAAGGGATCGGCCGCGACGTTACCGAACGACAGCGTGCCAGCGTCGCGATACAACAAAGCGAACAACGATACCGCCAGCTTGGCGAAGGCATCTCGCATCAGGTATGGACGGCCGAGCCCGATGGAAGGCTCGATTACGTCAATTCGCGTACGCTAGAATATTTCGATCGAACGATCGATAGCGTCATCGGCGAAGGTTGGCAAACCGTTGTCCATCCCAACGATCTGGAAGAATGCGTAAAGCGTTGGCGGCAGTCCATCGCAACTGGTGACTATTACGAATCGGACTTTCGACTGCGACGGCACGACGGCACCTATCGATGGTTTCGTGCCCGAGCAAATGCGGGGCTCGATACCGATGGCCGGATAATCAAATGGTACGGCACGAATACTGACATTGACGAGCAGAGGCAAAGCGAGGCGAAGCTAAATTACTATGCCAAGCACGACCCGTTGACAGACTTACCGAATCGGATCGAATTCATGAATCATTTGCGGGCTGCGATCGACCGGGTCACTCTGCATCCGGCGGCTCGGTTTGCCGTACTGTTTTTGGACCTTGACCGATTCAAGGTGATCAACGACAGTCTCGGCCACCTGGTCGGCGACAAACTGTTGAAAGCGATCGCGGAACGGTTAAAGATGCACGTTCGGCCGGGCGACGTTGTCGCTCGATTGGGCGGCGACGAATTTACGATCCTGCTGAATCGCACGGGCGGCGTATCTGCGGTCGAACAGGTTGCCGACCGGCTCCAGCTGAGTCTATCAAAGCCGTTTGAGATCGATGGCTACGAAGTATTTACATCGGCCAGCATCGGCATTATCGTCTCAGACCACATAATGCGTCAGCCCGAGGATTTTCTCCGCGATGCGGATGCGGCGATGTATCGTGCGAAGGAGTCAGGCAAGGCTCGCTACGCGATCTTTAGCAGCGAGATGCACGTTCAAAACATCAATCTTCTAAAACTTGAGAACGATCTTCGTCACGCAATGCAGAGTGATCAGTTTGAGGTGTACTATCAACCGATAGTTGACCTCACGACCGCCTCGACGACGGAATTCGAAGCCTTGATCCGCTGGCAGCATCCGGAGTTGGGACTTGTCCAACCGGATGACTTCATCTCGATCGCCGAGGAAACCGGTTTGATCGTCCAGATCGGTGACTGGATCATCGAAAAAGCTTGTCGACAATTGCACGCTTGGCAAAAGGAGACTGCCGAACAGCTTTCGATGAGCGTAAACCTATCGGCGAAGCAGCTGCTTCACCCGTCACTGCCAAGCAAGATATCAAAGATCCTTTCCGATATGGACCTGATGCCCGGACAATTGACGCTCGAGGTAACCGAAAGTACGGTAATGGAACATAAGGACCGATCGCTTCACATATTCAATGAACTGACGGAATTGGGCGTGTCGTTCTCTTCAGACGACTTTGGAACCGGGTTCTCTAGCTTGAGCTATCTTCAAACGTTTCCGTTCGAAAGGCTAAAGATCGATCGCTCGTTCATTGAACGGATAAATGATGATGATCGAAGCGCGGCTATCGTCAAAACGATTCTAATGTTCGGAGAAACGCTTGGTATCGAGGTAGTCGCGGAAGGGATCGAGACCGAAGCGCAACTTGAACGGCTGACAGAGTTCGGCTGTAAGTTCGGCCAGGGTTATCTTTTTTCCAAGCCTGTTGACGCTCGCGAAGCTGCAAAGCTGGTCGGACGGGTATTTCGTTCGAATATTCTGATGACGGAACCGCTCAAGCACGAGGTCACAACGCCGATACTGGAGCTCGCCAACGTGCAATAAACAACGGCCGCGTCGAAACGCAGCCGCTTAGTATCAATTAATAGTACTAATTTTAGTTCCCTGAAGCACGTGGCTAAGAACGCGGTTTTGCGTTCTTAACATGCCGATCGAACCAATCGATCATTTCGAACAACGTGTGTTCGATCGATTCTTTCGCCGCATATCCGTGCGATTCAAGCGGAAGCATAACGAGCCTTGCCGTTCCGCCAGTTCCGCTTAAAGCAGCGTAAAGCCGTTCAGATTGGATCGGGTATGTTCCCTGGTTGTTATCCGCTTCGCCGTGTATCAGCAAGATCGGTTCATTGATCTTGTTGGCGTAAAAGAACGGCGAGACCTTTGAATACAGTTCAGGTGCTTCCCAAAAAGTTCGTCGTTCGGACTGAAATCCGAATGGCGTGAGCGTACGATTGTAAGCTCCGCTTCGGGCAATTCCCGCACGGAATATATCGCTGTGTGCGAGCAGATTTGCGGTCATGAACGCACCATAACTATGCCCGCCGACACCAACGCGTTCCGGATCGACCACGCCCATTTCAGCACCTTTAGCGATCGCAGCCTTAGCGGAATCGGTGATCTGTTGAACGAACGTATCGTTAACTTTCTCCGGATCGCCAACGATCGGCATTGTCGCATCGTCTAATACCGCGTAACCCTGAAGCAGGAAGAAAAGGTGCGAGCTGCCGCCCATTTGCGTAAAGCGATTCTGCGAACCGGAGACCTGCCCAGCAACTGAGGAATCAGTAAATTCCAGGGGATATGCCCAGATGACGGTCGGAAGACGCGTTCCTTCTTTGTAGCCCGGTGGCGTGTAGAGCGTGAAGGAAAGATCGACGCCATCTGCACGTTTGTAGCGGACTATCTGCCGCTTGATCTCGCGGAGTTTGGGCGCGGAATCCTTGAAATCCGTGATCTGACGGAATGCCAATGCCGTGCAAACTTTCCCCGGAGGACACACTTGGCGCAGGTACACGTTTGGTGGTTCGATCGGGGATTCCTTTCGCGTAAGGAAGTTCATGCCTTCGTTATCGATCATTGCCACGAAAGTTTCGTATTCGTCGGTGCCGGAACGGAAGATCTCCCGCGTTTGCAAAGTTTTCAAATTCATCGCTCGGAAGAACGGCCTGTCGCCTTCGGGCGAAGCACCGGTTCCCGACAGAAAGATCTCATCGCCGTTCTGCCGAATGACGGTGCCGCCGCCGGGGAGCGTCTTCGTGACCGGCGTGCCGATGTCGCCATAGCGATCGCTAATGTTTCGATCGTCGATCAACTTGCTGGTCTTCGGATCGCGGTAGTCGGTCATGAATATCCGACGCTTGCGCGTGTCGCGATCAAAGTCGAAATACCACATCATTCCGTCGCGTTCGCCAAAAGCTCTGCCCTGGTAGCGATGTTCGGTCTTGGCGACCTCTGTCGCATCACCAACGAACGGAGCGGCCAGTTTCATCACCTTGTCGCGTTGAGCAACTTTCGTTCGTGGGTCGCCGCCATCGAGAGCCTCCGCCCACATCAACGTCGCGGGTTCGGTCGGGATCCAGCCTTGACCACGTGGGCCGATCGAAACGCCTTGGACCGGGAGATTATCCTGCAAAGGAAGATTCACGATCGTTCGAACGAATTTACCGTTCGAATCCCAAACCTCAACCTTTCGCGGGAATCGGAAAAGCGGGAATTGGTACGAGTACGGCCGTTCGATCTTCGACACGAGAATGAATTTTCCATCAGGAGACCAATCAGCAGAATCATAGATCGCCGGTGTCCCAATGTTTGTTACGCGGCCGTTCGAGGTGATGGTCGCGAGCTGCGAGGTTGCATAGTAATCAAATAGCTTTTCGTCGTTCGGGCTCTTCAGCAAGTCCTGAAACGTAGCGACGGCACCGCGGCGGCCGGTCGTTTCCTGGATGTTCGGCTCGGTCGGAACGACATTCTGAAATGACGGTGCGGAGCCTCTATTTGAAGGAACGAGCGTCGCCGACAGGGTTGTTGAATTTTCCCAATCGAATCCGCCCATTGCTGTATTGACAAAAACACCATTCACTTTTGTAGCTTTGGCCGTAGTCGTATCGATTATCCAAAGCTCAACGCCTGCATCGGTCAAATTCCCCGCTGCAATGAATTTGCCGTCCGGCGACCACGATGGCGAAACGATCTTTGCTCCGGCGGGTAGCGCAACTTTCTTTTCCGACCCGTCGGCGATCGATTTGATCGTCACACCTACAGCATAGGGTTGGCGATGCTGCGAACTCCGTGTCGGATCGATACGAAGACCCGCAAGCCGCAACATCGGCCGGGCAAGTTCCGAGATCGGCGGATAACGCAGAGGCTCGAGAAGAGCCATTTTGTCACGAGCCGGCGAAAACGATGTTCCGGGTGTCGCAGGCGCGTTCAATACGTCTAGCACATCTTTTGACGGCTGTTTGTACGAACCTTGACCCAAAATACCGCTCGGCACAATTACGAGTGCGATAACAAAAACGATTAGCTTTCTCATAGATTAGTTCCTCTTTTTGCTCAGGATGTCGATGATCTTTGAAGTGACGTACGGAATTACATCACGGTCGTTCGCGTGCTTTTCCGTGAAAATTGCAATTGCGAATTTGAGGCCGTTCGGGGTTTCTACGTAAGCCATGTCGTGTCGCGAACGGCTTGTCCAGCCTGCTTTCGACCAAAGCTTGGCTCTCGTCATTTTTCGGTCGAT
>JBBSKW010000125.1:0-9869 GCA_038256005.1 Pyrinomonadales bacterium | reverse complement strand
GGCCCGCTTGAAATTTCCATCTGATTGAACGTATCATTATGGATTCGCGGAGAGGTGCGAGAGTGGATGAATCGAGCAGTCTCGAAAACTGCCGTACCTTAACGGGTACCGTGGGTTCGAATCCCACCCTCTCCGCCATTTGATCTTGGTTTTGCGTTTTTGGATCTGTTTTTAGCGGGTTCGCAGTCGCTGGATCGTTTTCTGAAGCTGTTTTTCTATTTCACAGCAAAGCCCGCCGATTTACACTACTTCAATAATTCAATTAGGAGGGATTATCTATGCCTTTGAGCAAAAGGTTGTCGGCGGAGTTCATTGGAACTTTGTGGTTAGTCTTGGGCGGCTGCGGAAGCGCCGTGCTGGCTACGGCATATCCGGGACTCGGGATCGGCTTTGCCGGAGTTTCCCTGGCATTCGGATTAACCGTTCTCACTGGTGCATATGCTCTCGGGCATATTTCTGGAGCCCACTTCAATCCGGCAGTTTCGATCGGCCTCTGGGCGGGTAAACGATTTCCGGCTAATGAACTACTGCCCTATATCATCGCCCAAGTTCTGGGCGCGATCGCCGGCGCAGGGATCGTTTACCTGATCGCAAGCGGCAAAGCAGGGTTTTCGGTCGCCGGAGGATTCGCTTCTAACGGATTTGGAGTTTCGCCAGGCTCGCCGGGTAGCTATTCTGCTCTTGCTGCGTTTGTTGCCGAGGTCGTAATGACCTTCTTCTTCCTGATCGTCATTCTAGGCTCCACACACGGCCGAGCCCCAAAAGGCTTCGCTCCGCTAGCGATCGGGCTCTGTCTGACGCTGATACATCTCGTCACTATTCCTGTGACCAATACATCAGTAAATCCGGCACGAAGCACCGGGCCCGCGATCTTTGTTGCCATAATGGGCGGTAGTTGGGCGATCGAGCAACTTTGGCTCTTTTGGGTCGCTCCAATTCTCGGAGCAATGCTCGCCGGTTTCTTTTATTTTTGGTTGAGCGAGGACGTTAGTGTCGGCGAAAATCTCGACGAACCCGTTGTCGGCAACGAACCCGACAGCGTATAAATTGCTTCGTATCACGAGATAGCATGAAAAGCACGAAACGGGCATGCCCGGCATTTTTAGGGACCAGTCTTGCTATCTAGTGATACGATCCCACGTTTTTCGAACGCAAAAGCACTCCTCCAGCTTCGTCTTTAGCGGTAGGTAATAATGAAATGACAAAGACCAATCAAAACCTGGTTTCTACCATTGTCGCTCTTTCACTACTCTTGACCGTATCCCTTGGCTGCCGCGCCATCGCGGACCGTATCAAAGAGAATGCTGAACCGAGCAGTACCCCAATTGCCGGCGAGCCGGTTAAACCCGGTAAACCGACCGGGTCAACAAGTGCCGAAGGCGATCTCACCGAAAAGACAAATCTTTATATCTCGAAGTGCGTCAACAAATACTCGAACTCGATCATGAACAGCTACCAGCGTTACACGTCGTGGCTGCGTGATCCAAAAGCGGGGCCGACCGGACGGGAAACTCTCGTGTATGGTCTTTACGAAGTTACCGGTGATGGGTCCGATTGCGAAGCTGCGATCAAGGAAGCGAATGATTCCGAACCTGATATGCCTGCAGTGGAGCAGGCCGGCGACAAATACATAACAGCACTCAAGGAAGCCGCAAAACAGGTTTCGAGCGTCTATGCATATTACGATCAGGATGACTATAAAGATGATGGATTCAAAAAGGGCAAAGAAGCTCACGGCGCTTTGATGGCCGCGTTTGAAGCATTCGATGCGGCAAACAAAGATTTCACGCTCGAGGTCGATAAGCTCGAAGATGAGGTTGCCAATAATCGGCTTGAGCTTTACCGAAACGACCCGTCAAAGAAATTCGCCTTCGCGGTGACCGATTTTAATATCAAGGCGAAAAAAGGCTTAACCTATGCATCTCGTACCGCCTATAAAGAACTGAACGCTGACACCTTACAGACGCATATTGACGAGATCGATAAAGCTGCGGGCGACATGAAAACTGCGGGCAGCGATGCGTCAATGAGTTCAAGCTACGTCTCGGCCTCTGAGAGCTTTGTAAAAGCGATGAAGGATCTTATGCGTCGTGTACGGGACAAGAAGCCGTTCAACTCGACCGAAGCAAGCTGGGTAGGAACGTCTGCAGGACGGATGGTCGAGGGCTCACCGGATAAGGTCGTCCACGAATATAATTCCTTAGTGCGTTCGCGGAGTTTTCTAAGGCTCTAGTTTTTGGTAACTTATATCTCGAGGAAAGGTGCAAGAGCGGTTGAATTGGCAGCATTGGAAATGCTGTGAACCTCAAAAGGGTTCCGTGGGTTCGAATCCCACCCTTTCCGCCACATATCGAACGGAGAAAGGATCAGGGAGAAAGGATAAAGTCTATCCGGATACCTTGCCCTTTTTTGATTTAAGCCTCAACAACCCTAATGTCCGACTCAACGCAATCTTCGTAACGATCGCGAAGAAAGTAAAAGCCACAAAGAATAGTTTTTCAAGATGTTCGAGTGAAATTTCAAACGCAGGTTAAAATTCCCACTTTCCAGACTTTATCCCTAATCCTTTATCCTTTATCCTCTAAATGGTCCCAGGCTCCGCACAAGGGCTGTAGTGTGAACTCCGCTAGGCGAGGAATCGAGCAACGGTAGCATTTTCACTCTGTGTTGCGGTTAAGTCTGGGGCCGCAAAATTCGAAAGAGCTCATGTTTGTGAACATGAGCTTTTTTCTTTAGATCGAGCGGTCAATATGCCAACTTCATTGAATTCATGTACTTGAGCAGCACTCTCTGTCGCCGAACAACTCGCTTACGATTCTTTTCGGGGTTGAAAATATTGAGCGGGCTCGGGATCATCGCTGCTAAGAACGCAGCCTCTTCACGCGTAAGACTGGATGCGGACTTTTTGAAATAATGCCGCGAAGCGGCCTCAGCTCCGTAAATACCGTCGCCCCATTCGATCACGTTTAGATACACCTCAAGGATCCGCTTCTTCGAAAGATTCCGTTCAATAAAATATGTGTAGATCGCTTCCCTGCCCTTACGAAGAAAATTTCGATCTTCGGAAAGATAGAGGTTTTTTGCTAACTGTTGTGTAACGGTCGAGGCTCCGCGTTTAAACGAAGGCAGAGGCGGAATCCAGTCATCGTCCTTCGGTTTGCAATCAGGTTTCGCGACATTAGTTGCTTTTGCTTCTGCCTCACATTCCTCACGTGCTTCTTTTTCGCCCTCTTTTACCGCTTCATTGTATGCCTTTTCGATCGCGTCCCAATCGAACCCATTATGCTCAAAGAACCGTGAATCTTCGCCCGCCAAAACCGCACGGTGCAGGTGTGGCGAGATCTGTTCGATCGGCGTCCAGATCATATATTTCCGAGGTTCTTTACCGGCCGCTTTCGCCTCGGAGATCCGGTGTTCGATCATCGACGTGGTTTCCGGATTTTCTGTACTGAGCCGGGAGATGCCGGGAAAGGTGACGAGTTCATACACAAACCACAAGCCGATCGCTCCAACCAATGTCAGAAAAAGAACTTTTGTCCAATACCACATCTTATTCAGTCCTCAATTGAAAATGGTGAACAGAAAATGCCGAGCATAAGACCATAGCCGTAACCCGAAACATCTGATATTCTAGCACGCACTGGCACTCGTTTTCCGTTACCCGTTTTTAATTTCTCATTTGAATCTATGGCAGATATCGACAATGTTGTTGCGGTAATTCTCGGCGGTGGTGCGGGTTCACGTTTGTTTCCACTGACCGGCGAACGTTCGAAACCCGCGGTTCCGCTAGGTGGTAAATATCGTCTGATAGACGTTCCGGTTTCCAACTGCATCAACTCTAACGTAACCCAAATATTCGTTCTAACGCAGTATAATTCGGCATCGCTCAACCGACATATCTCGCAGACATATCGTTTCTCAAATTTTTCGTCTGGTTTCGTCGAGATACTCGCCGCCGAGCAGCGAAAAGATAGCCCGAATTGGTTTCAAGGAACTGCCGACGCCGTCCGCCAGATCATGCCGCATCTACGTGATTGGCGCGTAAAGACGCTGTTGATCCTGTCCGGCGACCATCTTTATCGGATGGATTATAAGAAGTTTCTCGCTCGTCACAACGAAACGAATGCGGACGTTACCGTTTCGGTAATTCCCGCAAACCCGTCGGACGCTGAAGGCTTTGGTCTACTCAAGGCAACTCCTTCGGGAAAAATAATTGAATTCAAAGAAAAGCCAAAAGGCGATGAGCTTCTCTCGATGCAGGTTGACACGACTAGCTTTGGATTATCGACCGAAGAAGCGTCCCGACGCCCGTATCTAGCGTCGATGGGTATCTATGTTTTCAATTATCAGAAGCTTGTCGAACTCTTAAATGAAGATGAATCCCGCGTTGATTTCGGCGGTGAGATAATTCCGGCCGCGATCAAGAATTACAACGTCCAGGCACATCTTTTCAACGATTATTGGGAAGACATCGGTACGATAAAAGCGTTCTATGAGGCAAATCTCGACCTAGCGGCGCCACTTCCAAAATTCAATTTCTTCGACACGACCGCACCGATCTATTCTCGAAGCCGCTATCTTCCGCCATCAAAATTGCAGGGTTGCGACATCGACCAAACTCTTGTTAGCGAAGGCTGCATTATCAACGGCGTGTACGCACGAAACTCGATCATTGGGCTTCGAAGTAGGATCGAATCGGGTGTGCGGATCGAGAACTCGATTATTATGGGTTCGGATTATTTCGAGTCGATCGAGGAGTTGCAGGCGAATCTTGACGCGAATCATCCGAATATCGGCATCGGCCGAAATACCGTTATTCGACGTGCGATCATCGATAAAAACGTACGTATCGGCAAAGATATTAAGCTTGTAAATTTGCGCGGGGTTGATAAGGAGGACGCCCCGAATGGATCGTATTATATTCGCGACGGGATCGTGATCGTTCCGAAAGGTGCCTACTTAAGAGACGGGACTGAGGTTTGATCCGCGCTTTCCCGAGGAAACCTATTTTAAGAACGCCACTTTCGATCCCGGTACAACATACGTGTTCCGGGTCCTTACAGCAACGTTTTCTACGTCCACCTTAACCTTTATCTTCCTTGTCTGGCCTGGTTTCGCATCCTCCGACGGATAGTAGCCGATCGAATAATATTCACGCAGTTCACTGGCGATCGTCCGGAACGCATTATTCAGATTTCCAAGCGTGCTTGCTTGGAATTTTCGCCCGCCCGTTCGAACAGCCAATTGCTCAAGGTATTCGTCCGCGAATTGATATTCTTCGGCCGAAGTTCCTTTATCACTCGGCAACATGATCATCGGGCCCGGCATCGGAAACGGAAACTTACTGCCCGAGGGTCCAATCGGCGGCGTAGTCTGACGACCGTTGTCCGGCATTCTAATAACCGGTTTATTCTTCATTGCCTGAACATCTGCGAACGTATCGTAGCGGATCGGATAGATCAAAACATCGATCTCCGAAGCGTCACGCAAATTCTTAAGATCGTGCGATGTTCGGCTGGTCGTGTCGACGCCATCAGAAAATAGAACGATCGCTTTTCTGCCTTCTATCGCACGCAATTGCTCGTTCATCACAAGATCTACCGCTTCATACAGGCTGGTGCCTGTAGATATTTTGGTGCTTCGAATCGCTCGATAGATCTCCTTTCGGTCGCTCGTTGCTCCGCAATGGAGATGGATGTCGCCATCAAACGACATTACGATAACTCTGTCTTCGGGCCGAAGCTGGTCGATGAAAGCGATCGCCGCCGCTTGAATCTCTTCGATCTTAAACACCGTCGAATAGCTCATATCGAGCATCAATGCGACAGTAAAAGGCTGCGATTCGTTCTGAAAATGTTCAATTTGCTGCGGCGTGTTGTCGTCGAAAACAGAGAAGTTCTCTTTGACTAGGCCACCAACAAAACGCCCTTTTCGGTCGATCACCCTAACCGGCATTGTAACCAAACGCGTTTCCACCGAAATGATATCCTCTGATTCGAATGCGTTAGGATCGTCGTCGGGTTTTGGCGTTGGAGTCGCTAACAGTTCAACGGGCCGTTGATTTACGCGGTTTGGCTTGGTATCTGGTGGTGGAACACGCCTGGATTGTGAAAATGCATCGAAACTAAAGATCGCAATGACGAAAATGCTCAGGATTTCTGGTCTAAAACGCATAAAGGGGAAACGCCTGTCCAACCAGCTTCGATGCACTATCGAATAAAGTTAGATGTCCCGGCGTGGGGATAAAAATACCCCGACCACCAGGACCTTCTTATTAACTATCCACTATCGCCCGGCGAAACGGTTTTCGCTCTGACCGACAATGTAACTTGTTTTCGCTCGCACGACAACGTTTGGCCGCGTAACGCGAATACGGATCTGTTTCCGTTCTCCAACGGTACCCACGTCATCAGGATAATAGCCAACTGAATATTGCCGTCGAAGCTCTTCGGCAATGCCGGAAAAAGCGGCATCCAGGTTCATACTGGAATCAGCTTCAAACTTACGCCCACCCGAACTTCGGGCGAGATTTTCAAGATATTGATTGCCAGCTGCATATTCTTGAGAAGACGATCCCGCAGGTCCGCGACGCATCGTAGGCACTTGGCCGCCGAGAATGATCCCTAAAATGCCTCCAAGCCCGGTTTGCCGACTCCCACCGCCTCCGCCCCAACCACCGCCGGAATACTGGCCTTGAGTGTTGTAGCGAATCGGATAGATGAGAACCTCCGTTTCTTCGGCGTCAGACAAGGTTGATTGATAGTTCGCTCGTCGCGAAGTCGTATCCACACCATCCGTAAAAAGCACGATGGCTTTACGTCCAGAGATCTGTGCGAGTTCTCGGCTTACGACCTGCTCAACAGCTTCGTAAAGCGAAGTCCCGTCGCCAAATTGTGCTTGTCGGATCGCATTGCGAAGTTGGTTCCGATTGCTCGTCGGCTGGCTCAAAATGTGGATCTGATCATCAAATGCGACAACCATTACGCGATCGTTCGGCCGAAGTTTTTCGATGAATGTGATGGCAGCATTGTGGATCTCGTCGATTCGAAAAGCGGTCGAAGGACTCACGTCGATCATTAGGGCGACGGTAAAGGGCTGTTCGACGGATTGAAAGTATTCGATCTGCTGTGCTTTGCCGTTCTCAAAGATCTGAAAATCACGCTGCGTAAGGCCGGTAATGAACCTGCCGTCGCGATCTAGAACCGAAACCGGCATCGTTACCAAATTCGTTTCGACCCGGATAACTTCATCCTCGCCGTTTCCCGGAGTTGAAGTCGCGTTCGGCCTTCGCTGCCCACCGATCAGGATCGGTGGGGCGCCTCTGGGGTCCACGGGTTCATTCTCGGATTCGATTATCTCCGGTGTTTGTGTCGGAACGACACGAGGTCGTGATTGACGGTTTGTCTGGGAAAAAGTGGCTAAACTCAATGTCCCCAAACAGATAAGCACAAAAGCGAATCGTTTCATAACTGATAGTCTCCGGGCAGTGATCTACTTTGGGGAAAGCGTTCGTTATGACGATTTTGTGCGCTGGATAGTTGCTAGTTTTTTTGGGTCAGCGCTTGTCGAGCTGTTCGATGGCAAGGTCGTGAAAGCGGCGGCGAACGGAATTGATATTCACGAACGGAAGCGGATGATCGTGAGTCCGGTTGGTAAGCAGAACAAAGATGCGGTCTTTGATCGGATCGATCCAAAGTGAAGTACCGGTAAACCCATTATGCCCAAAGCTTTCCGGCGACATCTTCGTTCCTGCCGTCGAATCCTTCGTCGAAGCAAGCTGAAAGGCAAATGAGCGGTCTTCATTAAGACCTTTCGTGAAATTTGTGCGAAACAATTCACAGGTTTCCGGTTTCAAAAGCTGTGTATATTGCGGCAGAAACTGTAGAGCGATCTTGAAAACTTCTTCGGCGGTCGAAAACAATCCCGCATGCCCCGCAACTCCGCCCATAAAATATGCGTTTCCATCATGAACCTCGCCCCAGATCTGATGAGTGCGGAATGCGTTCCTTCTGTCAGAACCGGCGGTGGTAGCGGGTGGATGAAGATAGCCTTTCTCTATACAGGTCTGCATTTCATAACCGTTTCCCTTTTCGCTGGCAGCTATCATCGGACGGTCAAATCCTTTCGAAAGCGGGTTATAAGAAGTTCTGGTCAAAGCCAATTCCTTTGCTGCCCACAGGTCGAATTCGGTATCCGGACGAGTCCCTTCGATTGAAAGTGCAAGTGTAATGAAGTTTAGATCGCTATATTCAACCTTTGCACCGCGGCCTGAATTGTCCAGATTCGAGATCAGCTCGACAAGATCTTTCGGGTTTGGTGAAGCCGCCGTTAGATATAAAGGCATCCACGCTTGAAGCCCGGATCTGTGTGCCGCAAGCTCGGCGATCGCAATGCCGGCAGCGATCGAATTAGCTTCGACCGCGAGAAGATCGCCAACATTTGTTGCAAGCCAGATCTCGCCATCTTCTATCTGCGATGCAGCCATCAACCCTGTGACCAACGGCTTCGTCAGACTCGCGAGATCATAGATCGTATCAAGCTTCGCAGGGATAATCTCAGGTTCAACGACCGCATTTCCGAGGGCTTCATGAAATACGATCTCGCCTTTTTCGGCAACTAGATAAACCGCCGAAGGGAAATCTCTCGCCTCTATCCTTTCGCTTATAAACCGTGAAATGACGTCGTTCATCTTACATTTATCCTAACTCGTTCCGAGGAAATTGACACCCGAATACCAGAGGAATAAACTTCAATTCTATTTTCCAAAGGAGACAATTTTATGAGCAAAGTAGAATCTGCTGATCTGATATTGAAACTATACGACCTGCGTCGCGAAGAAACGATGCGTAAGGCTCGCAACTGGATCTGGAGTTTTAATCCGACAAGCGCGCAGGACTATATGACAACGATGATGGACCCTGAGGTCGGTGCCTATTTGAGAATGGTAACGTCCTATTGGGACATGGCCGCTGCGATGGTAAATCATGGTGCGATCGACGCCGACCTTTTCAACGACACCGCCGGCGAACACATGTTCGTCTTTGCAAAGGTTGAGCCGTTTCTCGCTGATCTGCGAGAAATGTGGCAGGAACCAAAAGCCTTTCAACACCTCGAAAAGGTCATCCTCAACCAGCCCAACGGCGCCGAGAAACTTAAAAAGACTCAAGAGTGGATCAAGTCGATGAACGAACAAATGGCTGGCTCCCAAACCAGCGAAGCCGCCGCGTAACATGTCGAAAATCTTATTCGATGGCCGGTGCAATTCAAGCATCGGCCATTTTTATTCACCAGTTTTCAGTTGCGAGTTTAAAAACTGGAGACTCGAAACTCTACGCTCGAAACTGGTGATCAAACATTCAGCTTCGCAACGTGCTCCTCGATCTTCTCAAGCACACCGACCGCAAGAGCAAGTGCTCGCCGGCCATCTTCGCCGGTCACAGGTATTGCGTTGCCGCTTTCGATAGCGTCTAAAAATGCGGTGATTTCGGCACGAAGAGGTTCGACATCGTTGATCTCAAGACGGTTGATCGAAATCCCCAACAGCGGATGTGCGGCTTCGGGATTGAGCGAAGTCAGCGAAGCGAACTTCGTCCCGTAATCCAAAACCACATAAGCATTTGTCTGATAAAAGCGGGTCTTGCGGATCTTCTCGGTGCCGATTCTCGAAGCCGTAATATTCGCAACAGCCCCATTTTCAAATTCGATCCGAGCATTCGCAGCGTCAACTTTATTCGAGATGACAGGAATGCCGACGGCATGTATGTCCGATACCCTCACATCGCTTCCGACCATCCATTGCACCGCGTCAAGGTCATGTATCATCACGTCCAGCACGACATCGACATCGAGCGAGCGATTGGGAAACGGCG
>JBBSKW010000124.1:0-9995 GCA_038256005.1 Pyrinomonadales bacterium | reverse complement strand
TTGGTGCCGTTACAATTTTTCCAAACGAGCGATGAAGAAATATTGAGGCAGCTTGCTTGATTAGATGTGAGGTCGAATATCAAGGTTTCAGCATCAGCTTCTTGTACGACCAGATCCTTTGATCTAGCCAATGGTTTAAAGTCTTTCATATTTTTGTCAGGATATTTGTGCGGAATTTGGCAGGAAGGATCGTCACTTTTGCGACGGCATGAATTCCAAACTAAACCCCTTGAACTAATATCTTGCTTGAAGATACTCGAATCTTTCTAAACTTCCTGTATTCTAGCGCACAATGCGTGAATAATCTTTATCGAACCTTAGATTCGGTTGCCTGCTTGGTTGATGTTGAAAACCCCCGTGTTGCCAATAAATTCCTTGGAGAGTTAAAATAAGGGTTTCCGTTAAACAAAGGAAACCTGACTATGAAGGCAGCACTAAAGAAAGACGAAGCTATTTCCGTCCATGGAGCTCGCGTTCATAACCTCAAGAACGTATCGGTTTCGCTTCCGCACAACAAGCTGACAGTGATAACCGGTGTGTCCGGTTCGGGCAAATCCAGTCTGGCTTTCGACACGATCTATGCTGAGGGGCAACGCCGCTTTGTCGAATCGTTATCAGCATATGCTCGGCAGTTTCTCGAGCGGATGGACAAACCGGATGTCGACGAAATAACCGGCATCGCTCCGGCGATCGCTATTCGTCAAAAAAATTCAACAAAGAATCCGCGCTCAACCGTCGCCACCCAAACGGAGATATACGATTATCTTCGTCTACTTTTCGCACGCGCCGGACAAACTTTTTGTCATGTTTGCAATCGCGAGGTGAAAAAGGATTCGCCCGAATCGGCGGCGGATGAAACGCTTGCCGAACTGCAGGAAGGCACACGATTTTATCTCTTGTTTCCTATTCAATCTGAGGCTGCACCCGTTGCAACGAAGGCTAAAAGTAAGGCGAGGGCAAAACCGACATCGATCGATCTAAGCGTTCAAGCGTATTTGATCTCGTTGTTGCAACAAGGCTTCTCAAGACTTTATCGGGCCGGCGAGATCATTGAACTAACAAGACCTGAGGATTATTCCCATCAAGATTTTTTCGAAACATATGTGCTGATCGATCGATTGAAAGCATCTTCGGAGGTCCGGCAGAGGCTCGTTGACTCGCTCGAGATCTGCTTTCGCGAAGGTCATTCGGCGATCGTCCAACCAGCAGAAGGTTCGGCCCAAGCTCTTAAGTTTTCCGATCGCTACATTTGTAAGTACGACGGGACCCAATACGAAGAACCGGAACCGCAGCTTTTCAGCTTTAATTCCCCGTTCGGCGCTTGCCCGACATGCCAGGGATTTGGAAACACGATCGGTGTGGATTACGGTTTGGTTATCTCGAATCCGCTTCTATCTATCAAAGACGGAGCGGTGGGACCGTTCACACGCCCGGCACATGCGTGGGCACAGAAAGAACTTTTAAAATACGCCGCGTCGGCAAACATCGATATCAAGAAGCCATTCGTTGATCTCGAAGATTATCAGCAAAATTGCATCATCTACGGCGACGAAGGCTGGCGAGGGGTCAAAGGCTTTTTCCAATGGCTTGATACAAAAAAATACAAGCTCCATGTTCGCGTTTTCTTGGCGAAATATCGGGGGTACACACGCTGTCCGGATTGCAACGGCACTCGGCTTCGCCAGGCTGCACGCGACGTGAAGATCAGCGGACGATCGCTCCCCGAGATCCTTGAATTTTCGATCACCGATACTTCGGCGTTCTTCGAGACGTTGGAGTTCTCTCCAGAACGCGCGAAGGTCGCCGAGAAGCTTTTGCTTGAGATCCGGCGTCGATTAAAATTTCTCGTCGATGTTGGTTTGGACTATTTAACACTGAATAGGCTCGCTGCGACGCTTTCCGGCGGCGAGGCGCAGCGAATTCAACTCGCAACCAATCTAGGCTCGCTGCTTGTCGGTACGCTCTACGTTCTGGACGAACCGAGTATCGGGCTTCACCCCCGAGATAATGCACGTCTCGTCAAGATACTCGAAGGGCTTCGTGACATCGGCAATACCTTGCTAGTCGTGGAACACGATGAGGAAACCATGCGTGCTGCTGATCACATAATTGATATCGGCCCGTTCGCAGGCGAGCTAGGCGGCGAAGTCGTGTTTGAAGGAACCTTCAAGCAGCTCATGACGGACAAAAACTCTCTGACCGCTCGCTACCTTCGCGGGGATTCCGAGATCAAAATACCAACTACGCGAAGAAAACCAAGTAATGAAGCGATTAAGATCGTGGGAGCTCGCGAACATAATCTTAAGAATATTTCAGTGGAGCTTCCACTCGAAATGTTGGTGTGCATAACAGGCGTTTCGGGTTCGGGCAAATCAACGCTGGTGCACGACGTAGTCTATGCCGGATTGAAGAAACAAAAAGGCGAATGGAATGCTCATGTCGGACTCTTTAAAGAGATTTCCGGCAGCGAGAATATCCATGATGTTGTTCTTGTTGATCAATCACCGATTGGAAGAACACCGCGTTCAAATCCCGCGACATACATAAAGGCGTATGACGCGATCCGCGAGGTTTACGCCGCAACACAAGGATCGAAATCTAAAGGCTTCGGCTCGTCCCATTTTTCCTTCAACGTGCCGGGCGGCAGATGCGAAACCTGTCAAGGTAGCGGCACGGTTACGGTCGAAATGCAGTTTCTAGCCGACGTCGAGCTCGTTTGCGAAGACTGTCGTGGGACGCGTTTCAAAGAAGAGGTTCTTGCGGTTAAATATAAGGGTAAAAATGTCGCGGAAGCACTCGAACTAACTGTCCGTGAAGCGATCTATTTCTTCAAAGATGTGAAGAAGCTCGTAAACCGACTGAAGGTTCTTGATGCTGTTGGTTTGGGGTATTTGCGGCTTGGTCAATCTGCTACGACACTTAGCGGCGGCGAAGCCCAACGCGTAAAACTAGCCTCGTATTTGGCGCAAACAAACAATTCGAAAACGCTTTTTATTTTCGATGAGCCGACGACCGGACTTCATTTTGAAGACATCAACAAGCTTCTTTCGGCCTTTCGTGCCTTGATCGATAACGGCTCCAGTTTGATCGTAATCGAACACAACCTCGATGTGATAAAGACGGCTGATTGGGTAATCGATCTCGGCCCCGAAGGCGGCATTGGCGGCGGTGAGGTGGTCGCGACCGGATCTCCGGAAAAGATCGCAAAGAACAAAAAATCCCACACGGGCAGATATCTTAAGGGAATTCTTTGACCTTCGTGCTAGTATGCTCCCCATGCGGCGAAGGATATCATCGAAGACTACAGGGTTTCATAAGTTTGCCGCTCCGATTCTGCTCGTTGCGTTAGTTGTGTTAACGATTGGGATAATTGCGACCCGAAGTCCAACGGTTCCTATCTGGAATTTGGTGCTGGTTACCCTGTTCGCGGCTCTGATCTGCGCTCCTTTGATTGGGTTTTCGATCAGACTGAAACACGTCAATATTGACGAAGAATTTCTTTGTATCGGGAATGGCGACAACGGTGAAAAGATACCACTGGCTCACATCGCGGAGGTAAAGCAGACAAACTGGATCAAACCATTCCCGGTCACGATCCGCCTCGCCGGATATAGCGACAGGCCACGAAAGATATTGTTCATTCCTCAAATGCAGGGCCTAAGAGGTGCAAGAAATCACCCGATCGTGGCGGAATTGAATCGGCTAAAGTCAACACGATCTGAATGAGCACGTGGCTATTGATCCTTAAGTTTAATGTAATTGTCCGATTGTTCCTTGCTTTGGAGGGAAACCTCAATCATCTCCAAATTTTGCCCGCCAGATCGGGGCGATCTGCTCCATTATTTTGCAGTCGCAATAGCCGCCATTTGTCGTTAGCCAATGAGTCAATTTCCCGAAATCGAGACGATGATCCATCATAAATTTCATGGCAAATTGGAGACTATGATCGCATTCGTTTTCAAACAATTCGTCCTCAATATGGTCCATCAGTGAGCTGATCGTCTGCTGTCATGCAGGCAGCGTCGCAATAAAACTTTCAAGCTCTTCTCCGCCCAATTGTTCTAGATTTTCGATTTCCCGTTTCTTTAATATCGCCATTTTTCAAGTTTATCAGCACGGAACGAAAAGCTTATAGCTTACTACTTCATGTAGTTGGTCCAATGAAAAAGCCAGGTGGCATAAAGATTTGCGCAAAAGGAAAAGCCATAAGCGGCCCATTCTACCGGTGAGATCTTTTTCGGCGGGCTTTCAAGCAAGATCACAAACAACCACGGCAGACAGACCATTGAGTAGCGGTATCCAAACTGCCAGCCACCGGAATTTCCGTGCATCCACAAAATAATGCACATCACTAAGATCGCCGCCCATGAGAGGTATTTCAAAGTTCGATCACGTGCGCCGGAGCGAAGCGAGTATAAGATGAACGGGCTACTCAGAATGATCGAACTGCTAAATCCGTTGGGCTTCAAGTAAGGGAAGACCGCCTTATACTCCCAAGGCTTTATGAACATCTCCCACATCTGTCCCGGAATATACCAGACCGAAAAAATTCCGTATCGGTACCACGGCTCATCTAAGACTCCGGGAATGCGGGCATAACCGAAGTCCGTGAAAGTATTGAATCGAACAAAATTGTAGATCAGAGTCGCGAAACCCAATATGAATGGAACTATGCAGAAAGCCGCAATAGGTTTGATCTCAGCACGAATTCTTTGTGCAAACGCACCAAAGCTATTGGAAGTGTCATCGGATCCGTCTCTGGTTAGAAAATAGATCAAGATCGGGGCCGTTAATAGCGCCTCGGTCCGATTGCCGAATGCCATCGCAAAAAACGCACCCGCAAGTACGGGCCTTCGATCGAAAACAGTGAAATAAATAGCGCCAAATCCGCCGAGCATTGCAAACCCAAGCGCTAGCTGCCAGGCTCCGCCCATCGTTAGATTGATCCAGGTGAATGTGCCAAACAGGATGCCAAACGTCATCAATATCGCGCGAAGTGATGACACTTGATAACGGCGAGCGATCAACAACATGAAGGCGCATGATGCTGCGGAGCAGATCGCTGCCAACCATGCGGAAGGCATATCCGTGATCAATCCAGCGTGGTTCAGCAGTGCCGCTGGGATCATCGTAAGTACACTTCCAAGCGGAAATACAGAGTAATGATAGCCCTCGAATGGAACAAATTCATTCAGCCACGACGGCGGTTGCACCGTGAATCCAATGCTTCCACGAAGCATATTTCCAGCGACTCGAAATGTGTAGTCGTAATAATGTCCGGGACCTGGATTTGAATGGAAGTAGAGAAGGCCAGTCAAACCGGAAAGAAGAATGATCCATTTCGGTTCAAGTTTCGAACCGATTTCCTGGTGTAATTCCGCCGATGTAAGCGGTTCAGCCCCCATAGATCTTTAGTCTGAATTCGTCGTTGGCTGTGTATACTTCGGTTCGTTTACCCGAAATGTGTTCTGACTGTTTGAGGATCATCGGCAGGCCGCCACGCGGAACGCTCGCGCCATATTCGCGTCTCCCAAAGATCGAAGCGATCTGTGGATTCAGCCGTTGTGTAATTCCGTATCGGATCGCTTTCGAGGCAGGTGGGGAAAATCCGCCCGTGCGTCGTGCATTTATTATTTCAATGAAGTTGTCATAAATGACTATTCGCGTTCGAACATCGCGGAGTGCGAGATCGCGGTGGACAAGCGCATTCGCAACGGCTTCCCGTACAGCATAAACGTGGTAATGTGCTCGGGCCGCAATCGGTGAATCAACGAGCCGAAGTTTGCTCTTTGGTTTGTCCTTTGTCAGATCGGTATAACGTTCGATAAACGCCAATACCGCTTCAAACTGACTATGCAGGTTCCCTTTGATTTCAAGACTTTCAACTAATTGTGCGTTGCCATTCTCCCCCGAATATCTCGTCACAAGAACTGTTGAGCGAGGAAAAAGCTCAGCAACACGTTCATTCTTTCCGAAAAGCATCAGGCCTGCGACGGTCGGGAAAAAATCATCACTCGTACCTACGGCGAGAAGAAGATCTTTCTTGAGAAAATCCGCTGTTTGATAAAGATTTATCGTCGGGTTGATATCCTCAAAAGCTCCGGCGAACGACCAGAGCAGACCATCATCGAAGTCTTTTTCAGTCGAAGTGAAAAGCGGTATATTCTCGTAACCCAGCGGCCTTATCTCGTCGAGCCATATCGAAAGCTGCTCGCGTGAAACCTCGCGCTTTTCGTTCCCAAACCGCATGTAAAAGCGGCCTTCGCGTGTGCGATAAGGTCTCCGTTTACCTTCGATATCCACCGCTACTACGCGCTTTCCGCTATCGAATGCGATCGTATCGATCAACGGCACAAGAGGTGGAACGATGTCTTCACGACAGATCCTGTTTATTTCTTCTTGAACCCATTCGGGATTAACAACGCCTTCAATTCGGAGCTGGTCGTTAACGCCAAAGATCATCGTTCCGCCGCTCGTGTTGGCAAGAGCGACGATTCCCTGCGTTATTTTCTCGGAATTCGAAAGTTTGACTTTGAGCTCAAGGTAAGTGTCCTCACCGCCGCGTATCAGTCGAAGCAATTCGCTCCTTGTTGTCACTTGGGTGGTCTGGTCGAGAAGATACTCGTGGTGAGATCGGTCGTTCGACGAATCAAAACGGTGGCTGTGTCGGAATCTTCTTCGCGGCATGACGTCAGGCGTGAATATTTTTGTCAAGACGGAACACACCTTTCGTCCGCCCGAATGCCCGCATACGGCATTACTGGATTCAGTCTTGCGACCTACTCTTATTGAAACACGACATTTGTAAAATGTAAAAGATTAGTGATTCTAGTAAAGAAACCAACAAGATTTTGCATTGAAGTTCACGAGCTTCGACGGGTCCGGTCACTGCCCATTTCTCCGCGGACTTGTTTCTTTTTTCTTTTATGAGTTATGTTTGGGTTTCGGCCTTCTGATGGCGGACAAGTTCGATTTCGACCAATGTTCTTCGATACGCACCAAACAACCAGTTTTATAAGCTTGGGCTCGAATGTAGGTGACCGGGCCGGCAATCTTTTGCTTGGGATCAGAGGGCTTGTAGAAGCCAGTTTCGATATAGTCAAGCTTTCCGCGATCTACGAAACCGAACCAGTTGAAATAGAAGAGTCGGATAATTTCCTTAACATGATCGTCGAAACCAGATCCGAAGGCATTACAGCTTCACAAATGATGGCCCGAATGCTACGGATCGAGTACCTGCTTGGCCGAAAAGACAAATCGCTGAAGAAGCCCCGGACCATTGACCTTGATCTGGTATTTTTTGGTCAGCATACCATTGACACACCGTTTCTGACCGTCCCGCACCCGCGTCTGCACCTACGTAATTTTGTACTTATTCCGATGGTTGAGGTCGCACCGAAACATGTCCACCCGATTTTGCGGAAAAGCATGGTAAGTCTTCTCGACGACTGTTCCGACCGTTCGCGTGTAACTCGCTGGCATCCAAATGATTCGCCCGGATTACAGGCGATGCAGACGGGCTAGACTTGAATTGCCCAAAGTTCTAGACTAAGTAGCAATTTATGGCCTACCTAAAACCCGATAAACCAGAAAAGGTCTTTGTACCGGCTTTGCGAGAAGCAAAGGAAAAGGGCGAGAAATTAGTTTGCCTTACGGCCTACGACTACCCTACAGCGAGAATCGTTGACGAGGCTGGTGTTGACATTATTCTGGTTGGCGACAGTATGGGCAATGTAATTCATGGTTACGGCAACACTATCCCTGTAACGCTCGATGAGATCTGCTCCGCAACCAAAGCGGTGAAGCGCGGATCTAACCGCGCTTTGGTCGTCGCGGATATGCCGTATGGAAGTTTTCACACCGGCGATAATGACGCGGTCCGGAACGCCCTTCGATTAATGAAGGACGGCGGCGCGGAGGCGGTAAAACTCGAAGGCGGTAGAAACCGGGTCGATCTGGTTCGTCGCTTGGTCGATGAAGAGATTCCGGTAATGGCACATGTTGGCCTTACGCCTCAATCTGTCCATAAGATGGGCGGCTACCGAGTTCAAGCCAAGACCGCCGATGCGGCAAAAACACTGATCGAAGATGCAAAAATGCTTGAAGAAGCCGGTGCATTCGCGATCGTTCTCGAACTTGTACCGAGAGAAGTCGCTGAAATGGTTACCAACGAATTGTCGATCTCGACTGTTGGTATCGGTGCTGGAAGTTCTTGCGATATTCAAGTTTTGGTTCTTCACGACCTGATCGGATTTACGTTCGGCCGACAGCCGCGATTCGTCCGGCAGTATGCAAACGTCAGCGAAGTGATCACGAACGCCATTACTGCCTGGATGGACGATGTAAAATCAGGCAATTATCCTAGCGATGCCGAATCTTACGGAATGCCGAAAGAAGAACAGTTGGCGGAACCCAGGTCTGCTAGCACCAACTAGTAAATGGAGATCATCAATCGCCGACAACGAATGGCTTCTATTTCGCGCAAGGTACGGCGCGAGAACAAGACCGTAGGTTTTGTTGCGACGATGGGCGCCTTGCACGCAGGACACCTAGCTCTTGTAATAGAAGCACGGCAGATGTGCGATGTGGTTATCGTATCGATCTTTGTAAACCCAACCCAATTCAATGACCAAGGCGATCTGCAGCGATATCCTCGCGACCTAACGGCAGACGCTGCACTTCTACGAGACTTTGATGTCGATTACATTTTTGCACCCGAAGTGCAGGAATTATATCCGGACGGTTTTGCAACGTATGTTTACGTCGATGAGCTATCCGAAATGTTCGAAGGAGCATCCCGGCCAGGACACTTCCGTGGCGTTGCGACGATCGTAACCATCCTCTTGAATACTATTCGCCCGGATCACGCTTTTTTTGGTAGAAAGGATGGCCAGCAACTTGCAGTGATCAACCGACTTGTTCGTGATCTCGGCTTTGAGACCGAGGTGATCGCGATGCCAACCGTGCGCGAAGAATCCGGATTGGCGATGTCGTCAAGAAACGAACTGCTTTCCGCAGAAGAACGGGAAAAAGCGGCGATAATCTACCGGTCGCTTCGGCAGGCGAAGTCAGCATTCCATAAAGGTGAACGAAATGCGGCGAAATTGACGGAGATTGTTCAAAACTGGCTTGATACCGAGCCGGCGGGTACTACCGATTATATTGCCGTGGTCGATGCAGACACTCTGGAACCTGTTGATAACATTCGAGATAGGGATACGATGATCGCGGTTGCCTCGCGGTTCGGCAAGGTTCGTCTAATTGATAATGTTCTTCTTTCGCCCGGGCAGTCTGTTGGCACCTGAATTGCATCTAAATTGTTAAGGGACGGCAAGTTGGCCTTCCCGAACATTATGAAAAGATCACGAAACATACTCGGCATCGCTGCGATCATCGGAACATTAGCCTTTACGGCAGTGGCACAAACGTCGCTTAAGTCAGTTGACGGCGAGCAGATCGATATCCAGCGGCAAAGCGGGAAAGCTGTTATCTTGGCCGTAGGCGCGAGTTGGCTTCCGCTATCGGCTAAACAGGCAGAATTCACGAATTCACTTGCACGAAAATATGCTGGGAAGAATGTTGCGATCTTTTTCGTGCTTACCGATTCGATTAATTCAAAGTCGAAGAATCATGCAACGGACGAAGAACTTCGGGCATGGGCCACAAAGAACCGCGTAAGCGTAAAGATCCTTCGCGATCCGGACGGTGCGGGAACGCTTAGAAAGTTTAGCATCGACCAACTTCCTTCGTTCGTTGTGCTGGATAAAGGCGGAAACGCTTCCGGTGAACCATTCGGCGGTGTCGACCCAAATTTCGACATCACGGTTCCGATCTCAAAGAAGGTTGATTCTCTGCTCTAACAAGGTTTTGAAAAGTAGGAAAGGCGAGGTCGAATCAGGCCTCGTTTTTTCATTTTGGAACACTATCTGGTCGAGCCGCAAGTTAAACGATACACCAAACTTATCGGCAAGCCCACTACGTTCCAATAGTCACCT
>JBBSKW010000123.1:0-10221 GCA_038256005.1 Pyrinomonadales bacterium | reverse complement strand
GTCGACCGAGGTGGTGAACCGGCACCGGACGGTGTTTTCATTACGATACGGTCAACGTCGATCGCTCATAAACTTGAACAATTCAAAACATCAGGAACTGTGCGGCTGTTTATGCCGATCGGTTCGGATGCTGCCGCAGCAGACCTCGAATCGCTTCGGCTGCGGCACGGCACGGCCGTTCGTGTTGCATGTCGTTTGGCACGCGAAGACCAGTTCTTGAATCCCGGCGTTCGGCGGCGAACAGAAATCCTTGATGAACAGGGAATCGACGCAACGGGATCGATCAAGAGTCCGCTGATGATCGAAGTGATCTCGGAGCCTTCGCGGTGGGATCCGCTAACGTTCTTTTACGATCTGCGTCGGACGACTATTGACCGGATCAACCATCTGTTCTCACCGCAGACCGCCGGAATAATGATCGCTGCAATGCTCGGTGACAAGTACTTCCTGGACAAAGAAACTGCCGACGTCTTTCGCCAGGGCGGTACGTTTCATATCCTCGTCATCTCGGGCCTGCATATGACGTTCATCGGCGGGGTCATTTTGTTGATCTTTAGGCGATTCACCTCCGATCGTTGGATCCAATTCTTGCTTGCGGCGTCAGTGATCTGGGTATATACGCTCGCCGTCGGGGCCGAGCCACCTGCGGTTCGGGCCAGCTTGATGTTTACGCTCGTCCTATTCGGACACGCGCTTTTTCGCCCAGTCAGCCTGATCAATCTGCTCGGGTTATGCGTGCTGCTCTTGCTTATTTGGCGGCCGAGTGATCTGTTTAACCCGTCGTTTCAGTTAACGCTTGTCAGTGTTTCAGCGATCTTAGTGATGGCTGTTCCGATGGTCGGAAAACTCAGGTCAATCGGGCGTTGGATGCCCTCGGCGGCAGAACCCTTTCCGCCCAATGTTCCATTTTGGCTAAAGCGTTTCTGCGAGTCTCTTTATTGGAACGATGCGATGTGGCAGATCGAAAACGACAGGCACATCTGGTCGGCAAGGTTATTCAAACGGCCATTGCTCTTATCAGCACGTCCGGCGATACGACGCTACGTTGCTTGGCTATTCGACGGGCTTTTGGTGTCGTTGATCGTACAGATCTGGATGTTGCCGCTGCTAGTTTATTACTTCCACCGCGTTCCGTTGTCGTCCATATTGCTCAATCTATTTGTCGGGATCTTTGTTGCTGCGATCAGCGCGATTGGCTTGATCACGACATTAATTGCTGATGTCAGCGCTTCGCTTGCCGCTCCTTTTGTTGGATTCGTAGAACTTCTCTCGCAGCTCGTGATAGCTATTTCCCGCATCTTTGTTTCGTCAACCGAAGCCCGAATTCCGATCTATTCCGAATTGACCCCGCTATATGTTCTCTATCTGATTCCTGTAGCCGTGCTCGGCGTGATCGCATTTGTATGGAACCCGTTCAATTTGAAACGAAGCTCGTGGATACTACCCGT
Source organism: Pyrinomonadales bacterium (assembly GCA_038256005.1). Taxonomy (GTDB): domain Bacteria; phylum Acidobacteriota; class Blastocatellia; order Pyrinomonadales; family Pyrinomonadaceae; genus OLB17. Next base: position 8,773 of record JBBSKW010000123.1, on the reverse strand, counting down.
CCCGATAATGAGTGTTGCTTCGATGGTTCTCGTGATGATGATCGGAAGCGTCATCTATTTCCACCCGTTCAGCCAGCCGGTAGCCGACGGGGAATTGCGGATCGATTTCCTCGACGTGGGTCAGGGCGATTCAGCGCTGATCACATTTCCAGACGGCCAAACGATGCTTGTCGATGCAGGCGGACGGCCCGATTACGGTAGCGAAGGAGATTTTGAAGCGGACAAGGCTAGGATCGGCGAGTTCGTCGTGTCGGAATTTTTGTGGGAACGAGGGCTGTCGAGCGTTGATCATATCGTCGCTTCGCATGCGGATGCCGATCATATTCAAGGACTTGTCGATGTCGCCAAGAACTTTCGGATCGGTACGGCTCATTTTGCAAATGTTCAGGGCGAGAGCTCGGACTATATTGAATTGAAAAAGATACTCGACGATCGGGGTGTTGTCGCTGAGTATCTGAAAGCAGGAGACGCCTTTGAGATTGGTGATGCACGGGTCGAAGTTCTTTATCCAAGCACTGATGAAAGGGGTTTGAGCGAAAATGACCGTTCGCTTGTGCTGATAATCACATACGGCGAGAATTCTATTCTTTTGACCGGCGATATAGAAGCCGAAGCGGAGCGGCGACTTTTGGCGGCGGGTAGTCTTGGAGCGGTTGACGTAGTAAAGGCTCCGCACCACGGTAGCCGAAGTTCTTCAACGGCCGAATTTGTCGATAAGACGCGACCAAAATTGGTAATAATTCCCGTTGGAAGACGCTCGCAGTTTGGCCATCCTCACGCGGAAGTGGTCGAACGCTGGGAATACACTGGAGCTAAATTACTTCGAACTGGAGACAGAGGAACAATTACTCTGATTTCCGATGGACGCGAGTTGAGTGCTTCTGAGTTTCTTCAGCAAAAATGAAAAGCCCGGCAGAAAGCTTTTAGCAGTCCGTCCGGGCGTTCCTTCAGTTGTCTTGTATGGCAAAAGATTACCGAAATCAAAACTTCTTGTCAAGACATTTAATGTTTTACTTTAACTAACGATGTTTACCTTAATGTTTGAAATGGCGAATACCCGTAAAAGCCATAACGATTCCATGCTCATTAGCGGCCGCGATCGATTCATCGTCTTTGATCGACCCGCCAGGCTGAATAATTGCTGAAATGCCCATTTTTGCTGCCTCATCGACATTATCACGAAACGGAAAAAAGGCGTCTGATGCCAAGGCTGATCCTTTGATGGGTAAGCTAAATCGTTCCGCACGCATTGCGGCGATCCGCACAGAATCGACACGGTTCATTTGCCCGGAGCCGACGCCGATAGTTTGATGTTCATTTGCGATTACGATCGCGTTAGATTTGACGTGTTTACACACCTTCCAAGCGAGCAACATTGCTGGTACCTGCTCTGCCGAAGGGGTTTGCTGCGAAACGATCTTGAGATCTTCGGCCAAGACGTTGAAGACATCTTGATCCTGAACCAGGAAGCCGCCCGAGATCTGTTTGTATTCCAGTTTCTCAGATTCGGAAGTTTGTGCAGTTGCGGCCGCACATTTCAGTAGCCGAACATTTTTCTTTGTTCTGAATATCTCCAAAGCTGCTTCATCGAAATCTGGAGCAAGCACAACCTCAGTAAACACTTCATTTACAGACGCCGCTACGACCCCATCGACTGTTTTATTGAAAGCTACGATCCCACCGAACGCCGAAACCGGATCGGTCGAAAGTGCTCTGCGGTAGGCTTCTTCACTCGTTGAGCCGATCCCAACCCCTGATGGGTTCATATGCTTGATGATCGCGACGGCGGTCTCATCAAAATCATTCACCAAGTTCCATGCGGCTTCGGCATCAACATAGTTGTTGAACGACATTTCTTTGCCATGAACTTGTTCAGCGTTCGCGATGCCATCCTCGTCCCCGAATATATAAAGACCTGCTTTTTGATGTGGATTCTCTCCGTAACGGAGGTCAAACACTTTGGCTAGTTCAATGGTTATTTCGTTCGGCAACCCATCTGAATCTTCTACTCCCTCTCGCGGCTCGTCATCAGGCTCGATAAACAGCAAGTGGCCGAGCGGGTTGTACGGTTCTAGGTAATCTAAATCGTCATTTCCCAACTGTTTAGCGAGATATGAACTGATCGCGAGGTCGTAACTCGCGGTCCGCGTGTATGCCAAGGTCGCTAGGCGCTGTCGCGTTTCGCCCGAAAGAGAACCGTCATTCGCCCTTAATTCTTCGGCGATATCATCGTAAAGCCGTGGGTCCGTAACAACGGCGACGTCGCGCCAATTTTTTGACGCTGAACGAATCATTGCCGGGCCGCCGATGTCGATATTCTCGATCGCGTCCTCCAGCGTAACATCTTCATTCGAAACAGTTTGCTCGAACGGATAAAGATTTACCACGACCAGATCGATCGACTCAATGCCGTGTTCGTCCATAGAAGCGATATGCTCATCATTGTCGCGAAGTGCGAGAAACGCTCCGTGGATCTTAGGATGCAGCGTTTTAACACGCCCGTCCATCATCTCGGGAAAACCGGTGATATCGGCAACTTCCGTTACCTCGATCCCGTTTTCTCTTAACGTTTTAGCGGTTCCGCCAGTCGAGATGATCTGGACACCGTGACCCTTTAGTTCTTTTGCGAACTCGATCGCACCCGATTTATCAGACAAACTGAAAAGTGCTCGGCGAATCTTACGTAACTCTGACATATTTATTATCAAATCTTGGTGTTATTTCGAAAAACAAAAAAGCGGCCCAAGTGACCGCTCATCAAACATAATTCTAACTCAACGTATCGGATGTTCCAAAGGATGGCCGGAATATGGGCCGGGGGATTCGCTAATACCTGACTAATGCTTAGAAAAAACGTCCCATGAAGAGTAGGCTTAGCACGAAAGCCAGGATATAGACAACGAACTTTATGAGACTCATAATATCACCTTAGAGATTGCCAGAGTTCAAACGGATGCATTACCAGAGAACCACATTATACAAAATATTGATCGGCGTGTTTGTGGTTTTACAAAACTTTACATTGGCCGCAGCGGCGGATTTTGAGTCAGCGATCGAATTGGATAAGAATGCGAGCGTTGTAAGAATCTCCGGCCGATTTACATCAGATTCTCGAATCGCAAACAAAAAAAATCTAGGCTTTTTGGACTCGGCGAGCGGCATCCCCGGTCTAGGAAAGCGAGTTGCGGAGATTAAGCTTTTAGGAAAGTCCGGGACTGCGGTCGCTTTTCGTAAACTGGTAGATGGCGAATACGTGGCGGAATCCGACTTTGAGGCTTGGGAATATACTGTCGATCTTTCGCCGAACCCCATTTCGATCGCCGCGGGCCACGTTTCGTGGCTGACGAATGAGAACGGCATTCTAATGCTCGATGACTTGCTACCGCAGTTTACGGTCGGGAAGCAAACAATTTCGGCATTGATCAGTTTGCGGAACCGTGCAGAATGGTCGGCCGCGAGCGGACCAGACCAGATGGGCATTCAAGCGACAGCGTTCGATGATTATCGAAAGGGCGTCATTTATCTCGGTAAGGGGCTTCGCGATCATCGGTCTACGGTCAAGGGCAAAGGCGTCAATTTCACTTTTTCCGGCAACTGGCATTTCACCGATCAAGAAGCGATCGCGATGACCGAAGAGGTGATCGCAAAGCTCGCCGATAGCTTTGGAAGTATTCCGGATGGCGGTATTCGGATCGGACTCTTCAAGTTTCCGATTTCGGTAGGTCATGGTTCATGGGAAGCCGAAACAAGAGGAAACAGCGTAACGATCGTCTCGTCTGACATGCCGTTCCGAACGCAATCGCTTCAGCGACTTCATGAGCAGTTGCGGCACGAATTATTTCATTTGTGGATACCAAATGGCGTAAATTTGATCGGAAACTATTCATGGTTTTACGAAGGTTTTGCCTTGTATAATTCTCTGAAAATGGCTGTCGAAGTTAAACGGATCAGCTTCGATGACATGCTTGATACACTTTCTCGTGCCATTTCGATCGATTCGCGTCAAAGTCCGCGGAGACCGCTTTTTGACAAGAGTATCGGCCCGTCTGCTAGATCGGACACGACGACGTATGCGAGGGGCATGCTTGTCGCGTTTCTCTTGGACGTTGAACTGATAGGAAGTTCCGGTGGCAAGTTCGATATCAGAAAACTGCTGCATCGCGTCTACGCGTCGAACCACGAGCGGGATCCGCCAACGGACGGGAATAGGGTCGTAGTCGAGGCGATCGGTGCGCGAGATATAATTACAAAGTATGTGACCGGTACGGAAATAATTGATATTTTGTGGATCACAACGCATGCCGGGCTTACTATTGACAGGTTGGACAGATCCAGCGGGCTTAAGATCGTTGCGAAGCCGGACGGTCGGCAAAGGGAGATACTTCGAAATTTGAGTTATAATACATGGCGAAGTTCGAATCGATTCAAGAAGTAATGAAGCAATTAACTATTCTATTCTTAGTGGCCGCGGTTGCTTTTGTAGGCTCCGGCTGTAGCCTGATGGACTCCACGGTAAGTACTCTGTCGAACGCCGTTGGCCTTGCCGATACGGCAACTGTGATCTCGAAAACTGCCCAGATCAGGACGTCGTACGCGGTGGTAGCAGCTGACCTGTTAGAGGTAAAGCGGGGCGAGCGTTTGGACGTGCTCGATCAAATGGATTTTGAAAAGGTTCTTTGGTACCGGGTTCGAGCGCGTGATGAAGATCAGACGGAAGGTTGGATCGAAGCTCAGCACATCATTACAAACGCAGTACTCGAAAAGTCGCAGAAACTGGCCGAGAGTTTTCAAAGTCTAAAACCGCAAGCTGCAGGAAAACTTCGCGCTGCTTCAAATCTTCGGCTCGGGCCGGACATGAATCCGGAGAACGTGCTGTTCAAGCTCGCAAACGGTTCGACGTTTGAAATAATGTCCTGGAGTTTCGTTCCAAAGGCAGAGGTTCCGGATGTAGACGACGCGGCAAAAGGTGAATTGAAAAAGGCCACGGGTGGAAAGAACGCCGAGATCGAAGCTGCAAAAGAAGCCGGCGAACCCGAAAAGCTGGAAGAAAAGTACGACATCTGGTATCAGGTACGAATGGATCCGTCGGTCTCGCCTGCTCCGGCCGGCTGGCTTTTTGGACGCCAGGTAGAACTCCTTATTCCGAGCGAAATCGTATTTTTTCAGCAGAACAACCGGAAGTTTGTTTCGTGGCAACGGTTGGACACAGACGCCGCGAGCAAGGTAGTGATGTCCGATCGGACTGCGACGCCGGGAAACTGGGTCGTATTGACGCGAACGAATGTGGTCAAGGCGGTGGACGGGGTCGAGCCCGATTTCGACGGTATTATGGTTCTGGCGTTCGATAAGTACGATCAAGCCTTTTATACAGTATGGCGGACGACCGGTGAGGTGTGGGGAAGGCTGCCGCTTAATGTCGAAGGTTCCGGGGATAACAAGGCGTTCTCGTTCAAGTTGCGTCATCCCGAAGGGCGGATGGATGATAAACGGTTCGTCGTATTTCGAGACAAGAATCGTGTAAAGGTTACGCCGCCCGAAGACATCGCTCAGTATATGCAGGCTCGAGTTCGCTAATTAGACGAGAAATTTGATGAACGATATCGATGAAATCTCGTCCCCGTTTTCAGAAACGGTCGTATACGAAATTACCGATTCGATAGATCTGCATGCATTTGATCCAAAGGACATTGCTGCGGTAACTCGAGCTTATCTTGAGCAGGCCAGGAAGAAAGGGTTTCGGATCGTTCGAATCATTCACGGAAAAGGCGTCGGGGTTCAGCGCGAAATAGTTAGGAAGATCTTGGAAGAAACAGAGTTCGTTGAAAAGTTTCGTTCGGGAGACGAATTTTCAGGTGGTTGGGGAGCTACGGTTGCTGAATTAACTGCGAACTAAAGTTCGTCGAGCACATCTGCCCACGGTTCGTCGCCGCTGGTTTCGGTGTACAAGGTGTCGATTATAGCGTCTTGTTCTTGGATACGCCGTTCAGCTACCTCCAGCCGAGTGACCAGTTTCGAACACTTACGCTCAAGTTCGTGCAGCCGTTTTTTTCGTTCTTTGTCGAGACCGTCGAGGTAGAACATGTACATCATCTGAAGGCCGGCGACGCCAGCCAACGTCAAACAAAGACCGATAAGAACATATAAAAGCATCGGGACCTCGTAGAATGGAGTATCCTAGAAGTATACAACTCCGTATGTCCAGGATGAAAGGAAAAGTTCTGGCCCTGCGAAATTTATTTCGCGATCAGGTAGCGGCCATCATATAAAAGGTTGGAAGTTAGGTCCGATTTAGTGTTTCTGAATTTCAAATAATGCAAACCGAAAGTCTTAAATTAGTCTACACGCTGCTCTGCGACGATGTTCGCATCGAGATGGGGAATAAGATCTCGCTAATGGGAATCTTCCAAAATATAATGGTTGAGAAACTGCCGGTCTCGCTGATCAAGTTTGCTGTTATCAACCATTGGCGCGGAGCCGGAAATCATCAAACCGAGGTTCGCATCCTTTCACCGGACCGGATCAATCTTGTGGTGACATCGCAGCCGACGTCGATCGATCTAGCACCCGGTGGATTTACTGACAATGTCAGTTTTTTTGTTAATGTGGTCTTCCCAAGCGCAGGTACATACTGGATACAAACGATCGCCGATACAATTGTGCTAGAGGAGTTTCCTCTAATAGTGACAGACGCCGGAACCGTAAATGCAATGCAGCCGCCTGAAGAGATCTCCGAGACGATCAACTAGCTAACACAACAAAGTCCGCGTTTGAAACCTGCTAAGTAGCAACCACCGTCGAAGCATTTCTTTTTTTTGTGTGCCATCGCACTGACAGCCCATCCCGATCAGCCCACACTTCCTCTATACCGAGCCTAGATCGCGAACAACGCACAGACGTCTGACTCGATATTTTGATATCGGGCTAGATAGCTCGTCGGCCAACAGCTACGTCAAGGGGGTCAAGGCATGAGTAACCACGGCAACAACCAATTTATGATCATTCCGCCAATCGATAACAGCAAACCTGACGGACGTCCGATAGAACGAAAACGATTCGTGCTGGTTAAGCCTTTGGTGGTGCCGCAACCCGAATTGAATGAACTGAAATCGAACGTAACAAATGAACCATCTGCGCAAGTACAGACGTTAAGGGAAGTGGAAAACATCATCTGGTTCGACTAAACCATTGCGAACAATGCGTTCTTGCCCTCTGGCTCGCTGATTGCACTGATCAGGTTGTTAATTGATTACTGCTGTAATACCAATCATTTAACATTCGTCGCCGAAAGCTAAACTCGTTCGGAGTAAGCGAGAAGTTAGACGAATAAACAAGCAGGGAAGGAGAATCAGTGAAATTATTCAATCTAAAAAACGTCGTTACGGCAATGGTCGTCGGTGCGTTTGCGTTGGTCGGCTCCGGGCAGATCACGAACGCTCAGAACAACCGCCAACAAGATCGGCGGATTCAAAAACAGGAAGAAAAAGCTCGTCGGACACAGGCTAAGGCAGATCAGCAAAGAGCGCGATTAGAGCAGCAGCGTCAGGCTGCGTGGACGCGGCGGAATCGCCAGATCGTCGTTTTACGGAGCGGCAACGCCCAGTCGAACGGCACGGGTTGGTATTACGGAAACGCTAACGGCAACGTAAATCGTGATGGGCGTTATCGTGTTTACCGAAATGGGTCATATTACAACATAACTCAGCAGGGCGCAGATCTTCTTCGACAAGCAGTAAATCAGGGCTATCAGCAGGGATTTCAGTCAGGTCGAACCGATCGAAACGGAAACCGTAATGTAAGCTGGACTAACTCACGCGTTTATCAAACGGGAACCTACGGCTATCAGAACGTGGTAACGCAAAGCCAGTATCGATACTATTTCCAGCAGGGCTTTCAACGTGGCTATCAGGACGGTTCGAATCGCCAGTATCGGGACGATTACAACGGTGCGTATCAATACGGAACCTACAATAATGGATCACCGAGCATTTTGGAAACAATTTTGAATACTGTGCTTCGAATTCAAAGTTACTAAATTTACCAAGCCCCACACCGCAAAGGCTCCGGGCTTAGGCTCGGGGCCTTTTAATGTTTGAGATGTCTTTCAATTTAGCGGTCGTTGCGGGACATATCGAGCGTAATAGCAGTTCGGTAGATGGCGGCATTATCAACGACGATATCCTTTGAACCGGTAACATCTTTCAGTTTGGCGGTAACTCGATAGCTTGCGGCTCCGGGTGGACGACGGAAGGCGAAATCACCGCGAATATCCGTGTAAGCCGACTCGAGCCTTTTGGTTGAACCGTCTGCATTGACGAGCAACAGATCGATCTTCGCACCGGTAACGCTGCTGCCTTCCTTGAAGAAAACGCTCCCACGGATGAATACGATATTTCCCTGGTCCGGCGCAAGCATTAGACGCTCGCCAAGCTCACGCATTTTGTCGCCTACCTCTACATTGAACAATACTCCGGTCGAATAGCCATCGGCATCGAACGACAGATTGTATTTGCCGGAGCGAAGACCATTCAGAACAAAATCACCTTTGTTGTTCGCACGAGCAATTTTTATAACCTTTCCATCCTGACGCGCTTCGATTTCTGCATTAGGGATGCCTTTACCGCTTTGGTTCCGGATCTTTCCTTTGAATCCGCCCGATTGGGCAAATACCGAAGTCGTTAAAAACAAAGCCGCTATCCCGACGAGTGTTAGACGGGATAAACGGCCAAATATGGTTGAAGTTCTAAGCATTGCCCTGAGCTGAAAGCTGTTCTGC
>JBBSKW010000122.1:0-10316 GCA_038256005.1 Pyrinomonadales bacterium | reverse complement strand
TGGTGCTGATACCGGAGTTTCCGTTTGGCGGGATGGAGCATGCGGGGACGACGTTTCTAAGAGAAGCATCGATCATCTTTCCGCAGGAGCCGACGCGGAACGACCATATCTCAAGGGCTTTGCTGATCTTTCACGAGGCGTCGCACCAGTGGTTCGGCGACACGGTGACGATGCGCTGGTTCGACGACCTGTGGCTGAAAGAGGGCTTTGCGACCTTTACGGCGTACAAGGCGATGGAGAAGATCATGCCCAACGAGATGGCGTGGAAGGTCTTCTACGAACGCGTCAAACAAGCCGCCTACCAGACCGATTCGACAAAAGGCACAACGCCGATCTATCAAGCGATCAACAACCTCTCCGCCGCAAAGTCCGCCTACGGCGCCATCGTCTACAACAAAGCCCCCGCGTTCCTCCGCCAGGCCGAGTTCTACCTCGGCGAAGACAAATTCCAAACCGCCGTCCGCACGTTTTTGAAGAAACATGAGTTCGGGAACGCGGGTTGGGAAGATCTGGTGAGAGAGTTTGAGAATGTTAAAGTAGCCGAACTCAGATCCAGTAAACTATTTCAAGAGGTATCTGAACGCGACAAAATAGAATGGGAACGCTTTGCTCGTTGGAGCATCAACAGCGAATTCGTGAAATTCTGGGTGACAATTCCAGGAATGTCGGTTTACCGGATTAAGCCTAGCGTCTTTGAAAGCGACGGCTTAAGTCTAGGTGGCGGTCCAACCGGTGGCCATACCATTTTCATGAAGGATTTTACGCAGACCGGCACGATTGAAAATTATAATTGGTTGCAAGACATTAAAGTTCTCAAGGTGTATGCAAATGGTGATCGGGAAGTTGGACAGGCGGATATCGGCAACAGGAAATATGCTGCATTACCTGATGAGGAATCGAAAGGGTTGCGGCGAGGGGAGTTCACTTTTTCTGACGCTTTCCCTAACTACAACGCCGACACGGTGACACCGAAAGCTCGTAATCCGCTCTTTGTCTTTCCCAACTACCAAGACTATGGCTACGGCATTTTCTTGCTCGACGAGAAGAGCCGTGATTATGTTCTGAAGAACATCCAGGACGAAAAAGACCCGTTCCTGCGGTCGATGATGTGGGGTGCGCTCTGGGACAGCGTCCGCGAAGGCGAGCTTGATCCGAGCGTATTTATCGAGACCGCGATCAGGAACCTTCCCACCGAGCAGGACGAAACAATGTCCGCCTCGATCGCGGGCAGAGTAGGAACGGCGTTGAACTACTACGTATCGGATAAGACGCGTGCAGAATTGGCCCTGCGGATAGAAAATGTGTTCGCCGACAAGATGCGAACCGCTCCGACGCTTGGGCAGCGGATCACGTTCTATCGGGCGTTTCTGAATGTGGCGGCGAGTGAGGAAGCGATAGATGTGTTCAAGGCGATGATCAGGTCTGAACCGCCTGCGTCAGCGGGCGGTAAAGACTCGAACAGGAATAACGCTGGTTCGCCTCTCGGCGCTCCGCCACCAGCTAACGCAGGCGGTTCTGACATACCACTAAAGACGAAGGACAAGTTCGATATCGTTACGCGGTTGCTGATACTCGGCGATCCGGAGGCACCGGCTCTGCTGGCGGAGCTCGAGAAGACGGAGACGGGCGACGATGCGAAGCGTTACGCTTACGCCGCCCGTGCCGGTATCGCGACGGCGGAGAACAAGGCGAAGTATTGGAACGATTTCGTAAACAACAAAGAGATCTCGGAAAGCTGGATCGAAGCGGCGTTCGGGCCGTGGAACTCGATCCGGCACTCGGAGCTGACGCTGCCGTATTTGCAGAAAGCTCTACAAGAGCTTCCCAACCTCAAACGCACTCGAAAGATCTTTTTCATCAACAACTGGCTCGCCGCATTCATCGGCGGCCAGGGTAGCGAAGAAGCTTTGGCTATAGTCAATAAGTTTTTGGCGGATAACCCAACGCTCGACAAAGATCTTCGGTTGAAAATTCTTGAGAATGTTGACGTGATCGAACGTGCCGTGAAGATCCGGGCCAAGAATAAAAATTAACCATAGAGCACACAGAGAGCACAGAGTTTTTAAGCGGGACGACTCTTGTTCGGCATGTCGCAGTCGCACGAACACTTCATTCCCAGTCTTTTTTTCTTCTCTGCGCCTCGGCGGTGAACGGTTATCGTCCGGCCGCCATTGCTTTTGGTTTTGCGAACGCGGTCGGGTCGGCGAAGACGATATCTTCGAATGAGATCGGCGATGTTGTGGCCATGTCGTCGTTTGTACCGATGTCGTTGTCGCCGACGGTAAAGCCAAGGATCGGTACGAGCATATCGTGGCTTAACGCTTTCAATGCCCACATCGCGACACGCGTCCAGCCGGGCAATTGACCGTTCCAATGTTCGGTAAGCGGGCGTGCACCGAGCCCGTCTTCAGCGTCAAAGAAAATGCGGTCGGACCAGCTTTGCCGACCGTCCGGAAACTCCGGAAAAACTCCAAGAATCTGCGACATCGAACGAAGCTGCCGAGACGGCAAAGGCTTGTGGTAATCAGGCAGTACAAGCACTTCGCTGTGTTTGTCGATACGAACTTCGCTTACAAATTCGCTGAACGAAGCGGCGTTCGTCACGTTTATCATCGTATTCGCCTGACAGCAATGACGGTCGCCGCCGGAGACCATCGGTAGGCCGCAGGCTTCCGCTAGTTCGGTCACGGCGTTGTTTTCATCCATCGATCGAAAGCCGTTTATCTCCATCGCGTGGATCCAGCAGCCGTGTGTTCGAAGAAATTCGTGGAGCGCGGTTTCGTGCTTCTGCTGCCCGATCATTTCGATGTCCCAGATCGGGTGATTTAGCACTACGAGCATTTCCGGAATGACGTGCATCATCGCGAGCAGTTCTGATAAACGTTCGTCATCAGGTCCGTCCGGATCCGACGTATAGCCAAGAAGTTGCTGAGAGATCTCTTTAGCACGTTCGGGCGGCAAATTATGAACGCCGATGTGGAAAAACGCGTGGCCAAACGGTACGGTCCATTCCATCGAGATCGGGGCGAAGCGGTTCGGCACCGTTTCGTTTATCTCTGTATTTGCGTCGATGCTGTCGTGGTCGGTAACGGAGACGATCGGTACAAGGCCAAGGTTTTCGATCGATATGGCTTCGCTCTCGAAAACCTGTTGTCCGGTCAGCGGCGGCGTCCAATAGCCGATATTAAAGTTTGGCGAGCGGCCCTCAGATTCCTCAAATTTTCGCATCTTGCGCTTCCACACCGATGAAAGTATCGGAATGCGTTCAGCGTAGTACGGCACAAAATCAAGGATCTCTTTTGAATGCATCGAATGGCAATGCATTGAAATGCCGGTCTGGCCAAGTGGTTTCAGCATTTGGGCGTTTGCGGCAGCGTGGACGATTGAGTTTGAGGATCTCATTTATTTTCTCCGTGGATCGAGCGCAAAAAAAGACCGGAAAGGGAGACTTTCCGGCGTGCGATACTTGTTGTTGGTTGGGGCTGAAAATCCTAACCTGCGGATGTTTGCAGGATTCGCGGCGGTTGACGCGACAATTAGTCGATCGGTCCCGTTCCAGTTCACAAAGAGTAATCACGAACCAATTCGGCAAGCTAAAGAATAAAAGCGTCGGGTGTCGGAAGAGTTAAATGGGCTTTACGTTTTGGTTAAGAATTTGATCGCTCAAAAGGCGCTGTTGATGACGATTCTCCAATCTTGACCAAAAAGTAATGATTTGAGATAATTTGCGCATAGAAAAGGTTTAAGTCCTTTACGATCGTTTATCTTATGAAGATCTCAGCCCAGGAAGAGTACGGCCTAAGATGCCTAGTCCAGCTTGCGAATCTGCCGCCCGGCGAAAGCCTTACGCTGCCGCAGATCGCGGGGCTAGAAGGCATCTCGACGGCGAACGCCGGCAAGCTGATGTGGCTGCTAAATAAGGCCGGGTTCGTTAATTCGACCCGCGGCACAAAGGGCGGCTATTTTCTTGCCCGCCCGGCGGGAGATGTTTATTTGAACGAGATAATTAAGGTTCTGGACGAAGACGTGCTGAGCTCGCACTGCGAAAGTTATACGGGCGTGCTCGAAAAGTGCGTACACACGGGCGACTGCGGCATTCGGCCGGTTATCGTCGGGCTGCACGAAATAGTCGAAAATGCGTTATCGCGCATTACACTAGCCCAGCTGGTCGGCAACGAGCTTTCGGTAGGCGAAATGTTCCACAAGATACAGGGAATTCACAGGACGATCGAACCACAAAGGGTTTGAGAGGATGATTAGCCACGGATGAGCCGCATTTAACTGTGTTCATTCGCGGCTATAAATAATATGTCGACAGCAGCAGAATTACTTACAAATCGGGAATACAAATACGGATTTGTTACCGATATAGAAACGGAGACTATCGCTAAGGGTTTGTCCGAAGACACCGTTCGGCTGATCTCTTCAAAAAAGAACGAGCCCGAATGGCTGCTTGAGTTTCGCCTGAAAGCGTTTCGCCAATGGTTGAAGATGACCGCGCCCGACAACTGGGCAAATTTCGATTACCCGAACATCGATTTCCAGAACATCTCGTATTATTCGGCCCCTAAGCAGAAGCCCTCGAAAGCGAGCTTGGACGAGGTCGATCCGGAATTGTTGAGGACGTTTGAAAAGCTGGGCATTCCGATAACCGAGCAGAAAATGCTGGCGAACGTGGCCGTCGATGCCGTATTCGATTCGGTTTCGGTTGCTACAACGTACAAGAAAAAGTTGCTTGAGGCTGGTGTGATATTTTGCTCGTTTACTGAGGCGGTCGCGGATTATCCGGAGCTGATTCAGAAGTATTTGGGATCGGTCGTGCCGGTCGGCGATAACTATTACGCAGCCTTAAACTCGGCGGTTTTTTCTGACGGCTCGTTCGTGTTTATTCCAAAAGGCGTCCGTTGCCCGATGGAGCTTTCCACTTATTTCCGCATCAATACGCAAGACGCAGGCCAGTTTGAGCGAACGTTGATCGTTGCGGAAGAAGGCGGTTATGTTGCCTATAACGAAGGCTGCACCGCCCCACAGTTTGATACAAATCAGCTTCACGCGGCGGTAGTTGAGCTTGTTGCGCTCGACGACGCTGAGATCAAATATTCGACCGTTCAGAACTGGTACGCCGGTGACGAGAACGGCAAAGGCGGCATTTATAACTTCGTGACGAAACGCGGAGCGTGCCGCGGTGTACGTTCAAAAATTTCGTGGACACAGGTCGAAACAGGTTCGGCGATCACCTGGAAATACCCGAGCGTTATCCTGCAGGGCGACAACTCGATCGGCGAGTTTTACTCGGTCGCATTGACGAACAACGCACAGATCGCGGACACGGGCACGAAGATGATTCATCTCGGCAAAAACACGAAGTCGACGATCATCTCAAAAGGCATCTCGGCAGGAAAGTCGAACAACAGTTATCGAGGCCTGGTGAAGATAATGCCCAAGGCCGAAGGTGCTCGGAACTACACGCAGTGCGATTCGATGCTGATCGGCGGTAAGAGCGAGGCGAACACGTTTCCTTATATTGAGGTGATGAACAACACCGCAAAGGTCGAACACGAAGCGACCACGTCAAAGATCAGCGAAGACCAGCTTTTTTACCTACAACAACGCGGAATATCACAGGAAGACGCCGTTTCGCTCATCATTAATGGCTTTTGCAAAGAGGTGTTTAGAGAATTGCCGATGGAATACGCGGTCGAGGCGACTAAGTTGCTCGGGCTCAAACTCGAAGGGAGTGTCGGGTAATGTGGCTAGCTAGTAACCTCCTGTTCCTTGCTATTGGTCTCGTTGCGATTTCCTGTGTTTCCGCCGATGAAACCGTTGGTACATACGTTGGTAATCCGGACCTCAAGATTTGGAGGAATACGCTTTCTCCTAATGGTAGTTTCCGAATCGTGATATATCAGCATGATAAAGGTGCTCTGGGTTATGGACGTGTTATTTGGACGGTGACGCCGGCAAATCTGGACCGAGTCGACCTGACAAAATTCAAATTGCCTGATGGTTATAGAACGGAGAACTGGACTAAGGATAGTGATCTCGAAATATCGCGTTGGGAACCTTATTACTTTCTTCAGGATTATCGCGAACTGCGGGATGGTGATTCCTTTCACGGAGTCAGCGTTAGATTGATTGAGAACAAATCCAAGTACGAATTGCCCGGTTATGAAGAGCGGTCGGAAAAACAATGAAAATAATTCAGCCACCAGAGCGAGTCACAAAAGCAAACGATCATCGAGATTTGCAAACGCAATGATGTCTCGTATTGCGCCGTTTTTGGCTCGTTCGCGCGCGGTGACGCGACGGTAGAAAGTGACGTCGACCTGCTTGTTAAATTTTCAAAGCCCGTTGGCTACAGATTTTTCGGACTGGCCGACGATTTGGAGGCCGCCTTGGGGAAACAGGTAGATTTGGCTACAGACAAAATGATCGGGCCGTATATTCGTGAGAGTGTGATGCACGATTTGCAAAAAATCTATGAAGAAACCGAACAATTCGCTCCGGCTCCGACATATTCTTGATGCTATCGAGATGATCGGTAGCCATTTAGAAGGTTTTGAGATTGATAGTTTTCAGATAGATCGTAAAACACAAGATGCCGTGGTGCGGCAACTCGAAATAATCGGCGAGGCGGCTGCGAATTTGACACCCGAATTAAGGGCAGCCAGCCCTCATGTTGAGTGGCAATCTGCAACGGCGGCTCGCAACCGACTTATTCACGGATATTTTGATGTCGATCCGGACGTGGGTTTGGGACATTGTCGAAAACGATTTGCCGATTCTAAAGACACAAGTCGAAGATATATTTAAGAATCTGAAATGAAAAAGCTTCAACCACCAAACCAACCACAACCGAAAGGCCATTACAGTCCGGGCATCGAGCATAGCGGCTTGATCTATGTTTCGGGGCAGTTGCCGATGACGCTTGACACACGGGAGCCGTTTGCGGGTGATATTGGTGAACAAACGGAATTGGCATTGAGGAATGTCGAAGCGGTTTTGAAAGCGGCGGGGAGCGATTTGCAGCACGTTTTGCAGATGACGATATATGTTTCGGATATGGAAATGTGGGACGCGGTGAATAAGAGATATGCCGAGGTGATGGGCGATCATCGTCCGGCGAGGGCGATAGTGCCGGTCAAGGACCTGCATTTTGGAACGAAGATCGAGATCCAGGCGATCGCGGCGGCGGTGGAAAGTTAAAGAATGCAATATTACGGCATAGATTGGCTTGCGACGGTTTGTGGATTGACCGGTGTTTATCTGCTCGGCAATAAGAACAAGTACGGCTTTTTGATCTTTATGATGGCCAGCGCGAGTTGGGTAACGTTTGGATATTTGACTGGCAGCCCGGCGGTGATGATAGGTAGCACGATATTTTTCTTTATGCACTTTCGCGGATGGTTTTCGTGGCGGCGCGATGAACGCGAAAAGGGATTTTTGGAGACGCAAGAGATAAGCGTGGCGAAATGAATTTACAGATCTTTCAGGTTGATGCATTTACTAGCAAGCCGTTTGGCGGAAATCCGGCCGCGGTTGTGCCTTTGACGGAATGGCTTTCCGACGAACTGATGCAGAATATTGCCGCGGAAAACAACCTGTCTGAAACTGCGTTCTTCGTACCCGCAGATGACGGGTACAGCTTGCGTTGGTTTACCCCGACTTTTGAGATCGATCTTTGCGGACATGCGACCCTTGCGACAGCTC
Organism: Pyrinomonadales bacterium; assembly: GCA_038256005.1. Taxonomy (GTDB): domain Bacteria; phylum Acidobacteriota; class Blastocatellia; order Pyrinomonadales; family Pyrinomonadaceae; genus OLB17. Next base: position 2,606 of record JBBSKW010000122.1, on the reverse strand, counting down.
ATGTACTTTTTGAAGAGCTTGGCTACGAGGAAAGCACTCTGCGATTTCACACCAAGAGCGGTGAGCTAACCGTAGAGCGCGCTGAAGGTCGGCTAGTAATGGACTTTCCGTCGCGGCCGGCGGCGGCACACGACGCACCGGAGGGCTTGTTTGAGGCTATCGGAAAGGAGCCGATCGAGGTCTTACGATCGCGTGACTATTTTCTTGTGTACGAGACCGAGCAGGACATTTTGGATATTAAGCCAAATTTCTCGCGTCTTGGTGAAATGCGTACGCACGCTGTGATCGTCACGGCCAGAGGGGAAACAAGCGATTTTGTTTCACGTTTTTTCGCTCCCGAGGCAGGAATCAACGAAGACCCTGTAACCGGTTCGGCCCACTGCAATCTAATTCCGTTTTGGTCGGAGCGGCTGGGCAAGAACGAGATGTTTGCCCGGCAGGTCTCAGCACGGGGCGGTGAACTTTTCTGTGAACTTGTAGGCGACCGAGTGAAGATCGGCGGCAATGCGGTGACTTTTTTGAAGGGTGAGATTCGGGTGGAGGATTTACCACAGAGTTCACAGAGAGCATAGAGTATTTGAGGAAGCCAGAGAACCTCAGTGAGCTCTGCATTCTCTGTAGTAAGAAATTTTATGTTGCTAGTAGTTAAAGACCTGCGTGCAGGCATTGAAGGAAAAGAGATATTGAAGGGCCTGAATCTGCAGGTGAAGAAGGGCGAGGTTCACGCGATCATGGGGCCGAATGGCTCGGGTAAATCGACGCTGTCGAAGGTGTTGGCCGGACATCCGACATATGAAGTGATCTCGGGCGAGGTCTTGTTCGAGGGCAAGAACCTGCTTGAGCTTGAGCCGGATGAACGAGCCCGCGAAGGCGTCTTTATGGCGTTTCAATATCCGATCGAAGTTCCGGGCGTCTCAAATTCGCAGTTTTTGCGGCTCGCGTATAACGAGAAGATGAAGCATATCGGACAGGAAGAGCTAGACCCGCTGGAGTTCAACGACTATCTGAAAGAAAAGGCAAAGATCGTCGATATGGACCCGCAATTTTTCAAACGTTCGGTGAACGAAGGCTTTTCGGGCGGCGAGAAAAAACGCAACGAGATTTTGCAGATGGCTGTACTTGAACCAAAACTCGCGGTGCTCGACGAAACCGATTCGGGGCTTGATATAGATGCCCTGCGCATCGTTGCCGAAGGCGTGAACAAGCTGCGAAATTCTGAGAACGGCATCATTCTTGTAACTCATTATCAGCGGCTGTTGAACTTCATCGTGCCGGATGTTGTTCACGTTCTGGCGAACGGCCGCATCGTCAAAGAAGGCGGGAAGGAATTAGCACTCGAGCTCGAAGAAAAGGGCTACGATTGGGTAAAGGGCGCAGCCGGAGCATAAGTCGGATGAACAGAGCCAAGTTGGACACGTTTATTGAAGGCGAGATCGCCGAAGCCGAACGGCTTTCAGCGGCGGGCGATGCCACAGGTGTGTTTCGTCGTTTGGAGCGGGCGCATGTGCTTGGGCAATCAAGCGCTTATCAGCACACGCGTGTTCATTGGTTAAAGCTGAAGCATGGCGTTCGTGAGAAAGATGGACGCGAGATAGCAGGACAAGTTTTGCGGATCGGCGGTGCGGCTACCAAAACGCCGCTCAGACTTTACCCGAATGGAAACACTGGCGGCGCAAATGTAAATCCGCTCAAAGGGATGCCGATCGAACCTGATCTGGCGGCAATCCTGGCAGAGGCCGGACGAGAATAAAAGATTGGCGAAGACCCAAATACAAGACGGTAATAATACTGTTCCCGCATTGCTGATCGCCGTGTGGGCGATAGTTTTGCTCATCGCGTTTTTTGCGAATCGGGGCGAAGACGTCGGACGTATCGGTTCGCTTTTTGCAAATCTCGGCGGTGGTCCGATCATTGGTTCCGGGATCTTTGGTAGTTTGGTTGGAGCCGTGGTCGCCTCGTTGATCGCGGCCTCGTGGTTCGGGCTTGGCAGCCTGATAACAAAATTCGTCGTTGCCAGCCGATCTGCTCACCATTCGCACGTTTTGGAATTGGCGATCAAGACGGCGATCGGTGCGGCGGCGTGGTCACTGATTTGGTTTGTTTTGGGGATCTTTGGACTTTACAACGGGCTAAGCGCGATCGTTGCATTGATCTTCGGATTTGTGACAACTTTGCTTGGGCTTCGCAGGCTACGTGAGGCAAAAGATGAAAGCCGCGTGCCGGAACGGGCGAACATTTTAGATCGGGCAATGCTCCTGCTGGTTGCTATACCGCTTCTATTAGCGTTTGTCGCGAGCCTTGCACCGCCGACGGCGAAGGACACTTTGCTTTACCATTTTGCGGTCCCGAAGGCGTTCATCGCGCAGGGCAGCAATGCTTTTGTCGAAGGGAACAGTGCTAGCTATCTGGCACTTGGAACCGAGATGCACACGGTTTGGGCGATGCTACTCGGGAGTTTTTTTACCCAGCGGGCGGGCGAAGCAGCAGGCGGCGCGATTATCTGGTTTTTCTTTCCCATCCTTCTTGTTGCGATCTTTGGCTTTGCACGCGAGATCGGAGTTGAGCGGCGTTGGGCTATGATCGCCATGCTAATGTTCGCCTCTGTG
>JBBSKW010000121.1:0-10540 GCA_038256005.1 Pyrinomonadales bacterium | reverse complement strand
CACGACCGAAATCGTGCGAAACGATTGCTCCGCGAGACCTTTAGATTAAGCAAGGCTGAGCTTGACAGCGTTGATGCGAAATACGATTGGGTATTGAACGCACGCCGTTCGATTCTAAGGGTAAAACTAGAAAAGCCGCTTGCAGAGTTTAAAGATATAGTAGCCCGCGTGGCTGCCGGAAAGTTTTCAACGCAGAGATCGCAAAGGCCGCAGATTGTCCAGGACGCAACGGTTGAGAGCAGCTTGATTTCTGCCCCGGTGACGTATGTGGCAAAATTGAAAGATCGATGAAATTTCTCGTTCTTGATCTGCTGGGAGTTTATAAGGCCGTGGTGTCGCCATTTTTGCCACCCGCGTGCAGATTTGAACCGACGTGCTCTGAATATACGAAGCATGCGGTCGAGAAATACGGTGCGTTAAAGGGAACTTGGATGGGCGTAAAACGTATCTTACGCTGTCAGCCATTTTGTAAAGGCGGGCACGATCCGGTTCGGTAGGTTCAAAGTTCCGAGTTCAAAGTTCAAGGTCTACAACTGTGCCTCGAACCGTAAGCTGTGAACGTTTAGCTTTTGTAATGGAACAACAAAATAATCAGGGCCAGTCTCGTTTTTTGATGGCAGCGGTGCTTTCGATGGTCGTCCTTTTTGGATGGTCGTATTTCTTTGCCCCGAAACCGCCGGCCGAAGATCCGAACGCGGCAACAAATTCGAACACTGCACAGCCACAAACAGCGACTACGGCACCGCAAACACAGCAACCTGCCGCTGCTACCGTTGAAGCAACGCCGGATACATCGCCGAATAGATCGATCACGATCAAGTCGCCGTTGTACGAGGTAACGCTCGATTCAAAAGGAGCGGTGGCGACGAGCTGGATTTTGCTTCGCAACGCCAAACCGAACGAACATCCTCTGTTTGCGGATGGCTCAAATGCATCGGAACAAAAACCGCTTCAGTTGATCTCACAAAAGGCACTGGCTCAAATGCCGCGAGATGTTCCGTTTCGCTTGATCACTGCCGACCCGAATGTTACGACAACGCTAAACGATCGCAATTATCAGATCTCGGTTCCTGAGGAAGCAGTGACTCTCAATCCGGGAGAAGAGCGACAGATCGTTTTTACGCTTACGGGCGAAAACGGGCTTGAGGTGAAGAAATCGTTCCTGTTTCGTGCGGACAGTTATGTTGCGGATCTCGCCGTCGATCTGAAGCAAAATGGCCAGATCGTGCCGAATACGCGTCTTGCGATCGGTGCCAGCATCGGCGACCACGCGATAAATCATCACACGTTTTACCAGATAGAATCCGAAGCCGTTGCGGCCGTTAATCAGGGAATTGTCCGCCATCAGGGCTACTATTCGTTTGAATACAACGCCGAAGGAAAAGCGTCGATCGCGGTGCCGGGAATGGTCGATTGGGCAGGCGTAGGCGATTCGTATTTCGCCATGGCCGCAATTCCGGCGACGCAAACACAAGGGCTAGAGGTTCAGGCTGTTAAGTATGACGTCGAAACACAGCCATATTACAAGAGCATTTTTGGTTGGATAATCCGCAGCCCGGAAACAAAGGAAACACGGCATTTGGTAACGGCTATTGTGCCGATAAATGCTGACGGTTCGACGACGAAGATCTTCACGGGAACTAAAGATTACTTTATTCTGAATCCGCTTAGCGTCGATCTTGACAAGACGGTCGGCCGCGAACTGAACTTTGTTAACCTGATCAATTTCAGTAATTACTCGGTCATCCGCTGGATCGTAAAACCGCTTTCGGTGCCGATCTTAAGTGCGTTAAATTTCTTTAACGGGCTGACGAATAATTACGGCGTCGCGATCATCGTATTCACTTTCCTGTTTTATTCGCTGCTGTTTCCGCTTAGATGGAAGCAGTCGAAATCCTTCAAAAAAGCGGCGTCAAACGCGCCCAAGATGAAGGAAATGCAGGACAAGATCAAGGCTCTTCAGAAGAAAGGCATTCCGATGGACGATCCGCGGATGCGCGAGCTTCAGATGGAGCAACTGAAGATGACAAAGGACGCTCTGCCGATCGGCGGCTGCCTCCCGATGCTCTTGCAGTTCCCGCTGCTCATCGCGTTCTACACCGCGATAACGATCGCACTTGACGCACGTCAGGCATCATTCCTTTGGCTACCCGATCTATCAGCGGCCGACCCGTGGCATTTGCTGGAATTCGCCTTCGCCGGTTCGATGGTGTTGGCGATGAAGTTCACACCGACCGCGCCGGCCGTGACGCCCGAGCAACAGATGCAGCAGAAGATGATGATGTATTTGATGCCGGTCATGATGTTGTGGGTGATGTGGACCGCACCTTCTGGCCTGTTGCTTTATTGGTTCTTTGGTAACGTTGTCAGCTTTGGTCAGCAAATGATCATCAACCGGATGAACAAGACCGACGAGCCGCCGGCGGCGGAAGTGGTTGACACTGTTCCGAACAACGCGAAGAAAGTGAAGGGAAAGGCTAAGCTCAGCACTTCGTAGGTGCTCTCCAAAGTTATGAATGAGATCTGTAAAAATGCGGAAACGCTGCTAAGCGAAATCATCACCGGAGCCGGCTTCGACATGACGGTGTCGTCCCGTTGGATCGATGAAGGCTGTCTGTTAAGTCTAAGCGGGAACGATACCGGATTAGCGCTTGCCGAGAATGCCGAAATGCTCGACGCATTCGAAACGATCTTGTTCCAAGCCTACGGCCGAGAGCTTGATCGTGAACATCGGTTCATATGCGATGCTGACGGTTTTCGACAAACGCGAAAGGCAGAGCTGCAGGCGATGGCAAGATTTGCCGGCGATCAGGTACGAAAGAGCGGCCGGCCGTTTACGTTTGGAGTTCTTAATAACACCGAGCGGAGGATAATTCATTTGACCCTTCAGGAAGAAGAAGACCTTAACACGGAATCGGTTGGAGCAGGACGAGACCGTCGTTTGCAAGTCAGTTTAAAGTAGTTACATTTTTTACAGGATGAAAGGATATTCAGGATAGGAGAAGATCCTACACATCCTGAATATCCTTTTTTAGTTCTATGCCTGATACTATCGTCGCACTTGCAACCCCACTTGGCCGCAGCGGCATCGGTGTGATTCGCTTAAGCGGAAGCGATTCTCTGCAGATTGTACGAGCATTGGTCGGCGACGAAACATTTACTCCGTCGCCAAGAGTTGCAACGCTTCGCAAGATCGTCGAGCCGGAAAAAGGTGAGCCAACCGATGAGGCTGTCATAACCTACTTCAAAGCTCCGAATTCATTTACCGGTGAAGATGTTGTGGAGATCAGTTGCCACGGCTCGCCAGTTGTTTTGCGACAGGTCATCGATCAAGCCCTTTTTAATGGTGCACGTCTAGCCGGACCAGGTGAGTTCTCGCTACGAGCTGTGGCAAATGGGCGAATCGATCTTTCCGAAGCGGAAGCGATCCGTGACCTAATCAATGCGCAGACAATGGCAGCAGCAAAGCAGTCTGTCCGCCAGATGAGCGGTGAAGTATCACACCTATTGAAGCCTTTGAAGGATGATCTGCTCAGCGCGATCGTGATCCTTGAATCCGCCCTCGAGTTTGTTGAAGATGATCTGCCGGAAGCTCAAACGGAAAGTCTGATCTCAACTCTCTCTAAAATACAAACGTCAGTTCTAGGGCTTGCTTCGACATTTAAGGCAGGTCGATTGATAAGAGACGGCGTCCGCATCGCTTTGGTCGGGCGCCCAAATGTTGGTAAATCAAGTCTCTTCAATGCTCTCTTGGGAAGTGACCGTGCAATCGTGACCGATATCGCCGGCACAACGCGCGATCAGCTTCATGAACGCTTCATAATTGGCGATATTCCGATATCACTTATTGATACTGCCGGTTTGCGTGTTACTGATGATGTGATTGAAATTATCGGGGTTGAGCGGTCACGTCGGACGATGGCAGACGCCGATCTTGTGCTCGTCGTGATGGATTCATCGGAGGCAATTAACGACGAGGACGTCGCTATTTGTAAAAGTGTTGAGGATCTTCCGCATCTGCTTGTTTCCAACAAGATCGATAAAATAGCCCTTTCCGATCCGGGCATCGGGGAGAGCGAACGTGTTTTAAATTTAGCCGGCGGGTTCGAACGAAGCGCAAAGGTTTCTGTTTCAGCTACGACCGGTGAAGGTCTTGAGCAGCTTAAAGAAGCGATAGTAGAACCATTTTCGCCGGTTGCATTATCGGGTGAAGGCTTCTTGATCTCCGACGCACGACATCACGACTTGCTTACTAGAACAGCCAACGAAATAGACGAATCTATAAATCATCTAAAGAACGGAATCAGCGAGGAAATAGTTTTGATCGGACTGCACAACGGACTCAGGTTCCTGGGAGAAATAACCGGCGAAACGACGACCGAAGATATGCTAACGAAAATATTCTCCACATTCTGCATCGGAAAGTAAGACGCTCCTACCAGAAGCAAGTGTACAACGTCACCACAAATTCTCTTACTCTAATATTCAGCACTAACTACTAAATACGTGTCGTCACCGGTCTGATTATACAGATCATTGAGGATTGTATGCCCACGAAGGATCCATGATCCTACTTGTGGGTATGTTGGCTAAGCCACACTCAATCGTACATTTCTTTTGCCCAGCTTCAGAATCGGCCTTTTTTTAACCTATAGTCGGCCTCATCCCAAATGCCGTAATGCAGGTAAATGGAATCGGCCCCACCGGCATCTATTTCGTCACGATCCCGTGATAATACTCTTTCTCCGGTTCCCCGCCGTTCAGTTCTGCTTCGATATTAGCGGCAGCCCTCTTTGCCATTCTTCAATTCCATCGTAGCCGCTACTAGCGAATCTGAGGCTTAGGCCGAGCCGGCTAAGCAGAGAGGTTAACTCAAGGTTGTGTCTTAGTCCTTCGCCGATCAAGAGTGCTGATTCTACTTCTGGTCCGTATTCCATTTTTTGATTAAAGTCGACACCGATAACTAGTGGTAAGCGGTGTGGGAGTTCATTACCTGTATTTCTTATTCCCCAATTTGTTTGTGCGGGTAAGCCAATGTAAGGGCAATCAGTGTGCCAATTTGTCAGGTGTTGCAATTAAAGAGATTACAAAACCGTTGAATCATTAATAGTGTTTAGCATGTGGAGATTTGGTACATCAACCAGCATCCGGGAGGAAGAAATTCCCGATATCTAATTAGTAGATTGTTCACATTAAGTTTCGACTTGCGAAAAACCGATGTAACAGCAATGTTCGAAAATCTTAATTGGCCCAACAGGCTGATGTGCACGTTTCCTAAAGCGAAAAGGCTCTTGGGTCTTTCACTCCATGAGAGCGGCGTTCTTGTAACGTCGCTCTTTATTTTGTTTGTATTTCAACTTGGGACCGAGGCAAAAAAAAGATCGGGCCGGGTTACGAATATATCGCGACCCGGCCCGAATTAAGACCGCTTGAATGCGGCAAGTTTTACTGCGGCTGAGCTTCTCCAACAACAGCTATATCCGTCGAAAGTCCGAACTGGTTAACGATCACTCCGGATGTTGACCGATTTAACCACCATTGGCCGTTTCGATAGATGGCAATGTCTTCGCGACCGTCGCCATCGTAATCGCCGGGCACCGGTATATCGGTCGAAACTCCGAATTGAGTGGTCGTTACATTTCCACCGATGCTGTTTCGTATTAACCAAGTTCCGTTAGACGGTCTAAACACGGCTTGATCAGCTGTGCCGTCGCCGTCATAATCACCAGCGACCGGAATGTCGCCAGCGGCTCCGAGAGCTATATTTACCGAACCTCCAGTCGAAAGCTGAGCGTTCCATGTTCCGTTGAGGAACGTTGCGATGTCTGCTCGGCCGTCGCCGTCGTAATCCGCTGGAACTGGAGTAACACCAGCCGCCCCGAAGTTTGTGACAGTTACGCCGCCGCCGCTGTTAAGTATGTACCACGTTGTGTCTGACGGGCGATAGACAGCGACATCATCTGAACCGTCGCCGTTGTAATCACCGATCACCGGAATGTCTCCGGGTAAGCCGAATGAGAGGCCAGCGAGCGTAAAGCCGTTGCTGCGAAGTATCCAAAAGTCGGCTTCAAGTGGATTTGCCCGAGGACGAAAGACGGCTGTGTCTGTCCTGTTATCGCCGTCATAGTCGCCCGGAACGAGGATGTCTCCGCTTAGACCCCACCTGATCGCGGCGAAACCGCTTGTCGAACGATTGATGTACCAGTTTCCATCTGACGGACGGAAAACCGAAAGGTCGGTTCGGCCGTCGCCGTCAAAGTCTGCACGTGCCGGACCGGACGGTGTTGCCGCCGGTACGTTCGGGGCACCGGGAGTTAAAGCGCCACCTGTCGGAAAGTTTGGACTTAGCGGTGCCACAAATACTGTTGATTCAACCGGATCGGTGGCGAGTTCACCGTAATAGAAAGCTGCCCCGCTGAATGGCGTGTTATTGCCCGGGAAACGGACAAGTGCATCTGGTACATCGGTGTTGGGCGTTCCAAGGATAGGGCTGTTGGCCGGATAGACATATTCTTCGTCGGCGTTAGAGCGGAATGCCACCGCATCGCTAATGTTTGAAACAGCAATATCCAACACACCGTCATCATTGGTATCGATATCGAGACCGGCAAAGATGTTCGCCGTAGTTTGGAAGACGGCAAAGCTTTCCGACCGTACTTCTAGAGTTCCACCGCCAATGCGGATAACGGAGTTGTAATTCACGACGGTCGTTCCTGCGGCAGCCGTCCTATTCGGACAGACCGGAGCAACCGTGTTGTTCAAATAGATAAGGCCATTCGAACCGACCTGAACGCCGCCAACAGGCACAACATGATGAAGCCTGCCGGTGAAAGCCGGGTCGCTGTCGATCGCAACAAAGTACGTGTTTGCTGCAACGGTTGCACCTGGTGTTCCGCGTAGTTCGATATATTGGCACGAATCGTTTTGCTGATTACCTGGATCGGCCTCTATCTCATTGATCAATAGAAACGGGCCGCCTTCGGGTGCCGACTGGTCAGTCTTCTGACCGACGCTTGTACCGGCCAAAAACAACGAAAATAGGATAGTTAAAATTCCGGATCGGGATAAGCCATTAAGTCTCTTCATTCTCTTCTCCTTTGGTGTTACGAAGATCGATTGATCGCAATAATTGATTCAAATGCGATCAAGACAAGATCTCAAAAAACGTTAAAAATTAGTGTTGTCCTTTGACCCCACACTAGAAACTATTGCAGTGAAATAGGATTTCGCTCCATTACCATCGCGACATATCGGTCGCGTTTTTCTCTCTCGATCAGCATCTTTGCGATCTCTTCGGAAGTGAGGAACGGCGGTGGAATCTCAGAGTTCTCAAGTCCGGGTTGCTCAAACTTGTTCTGCAGCAGTATCTGGCGGAACGAGTATTCAAGGACCTTTCTTCCATCCCCAGTCGAACGCACTCCCTTGCTGACAAGCTTCGCAACGTGGTAACCCTGTTCTGTCTCGATCACCGAAGCAAAAAGGTCGCCCGGTTCGAGAGCCAGCATCGCGGCCTCAAGAGCTTCCGGCTGGTCGCCGCTGAGCACGTTCTCGATCAATCCGCCTGAGTTCTTGGTCGGACGGTGTTCGGTAAATTCCTTCACAAGTTTGTTGAAGTCTTCACCCGCCTTTGCTCGAACAAGTACGGCACTAGCTATCTGCTTCTTTCCTTCGACGCTGTATTCCGGCCGTGTATTCAGGAACTGTCTGATCTCGGCCTCATTCGCTTTGATATCTTTTTCGTAGTTAGCACGAAGCAGATCTTTCGAAAGTATTCCAGCCTCGAGAACTTTGATACGAAGCTGAACATCACGTCCGCCCATGAAATCTGAATCTGCCTTTGCTTGGTCGGACAATATCTTTGCACGTGCCCAACTTGCCTTAGCACGCTCCAGCGATTCACCCAATAGAACTCCTGGAGCCATATTGTTCCCCAACTTGCGGTTCATCTCGGTCTGGAGCGACTGCATTGTGTCCATGTCTTTCTTGAATGCCGCAACATTCGCCTGAGCAGCCCAGACTGCAGACATTTCCTGCTGTGTTGGCCGATAGGGTTTGTCGAGCGAGTGGCCAAGCTTTACCTGATAGAGATCGGCAAGGAGTTGGCGTTGCTTATGGTTGAAATTTGTTGAGAAACGCTCATCTTCCGTAAGACCGGTGCGACGAGCTTCGGCTGCGAGTGCGAGGTGTTCCTTAATGCCGTTTGCAAACGCTTTCCTGGCTTCCGATGAGCCCGCTAGCTCAGAAAGCTGAGCGTCACCGGCGTTTGCCTGGCTATCAATGATTAACGATAGATCATCTTGGGTGATCTCCTTAACGATCTCCGATTCGAGCTTTGCGGCGTCGGCTTGCTGGTCATAATATGCCCATGCGACGATCCCGATCGCTACGGAGACGATCGCCGCTGCAATGAATATGAATTTATTATCAAACATTTTGTTTCGCCTCCTTTTCCTAGAATCGAAGCTTGGCACCAAACTGCATTACACGAGGTGCGCCCACGGTCCTTGTTATTTGTCCAAAGTCTGTCTCGTCACTCAGGTCCGAGTTCGGATTCGCAAAGTTTGTAATATTGAACACGTTGAAGATGTCCCACTTGAGTTCGAGCGCCAACCTTTCGGAAAGCTTTGTCGATTTCTGAAGGCTGATATCGATCCTTCGCTGTGCCGGTCCGCGGAGTGTATTTCGGCCAAGATTTCCGAATCCGCCGAGCGGTGCAAGCAATGCACATTCAGTGTTGTTCGGATCCTGACAAGTATTGAAATACTGGCGAAGCGAGTCACCGCCCTGGCGACGAAGCAGCTCAAGATTTCGGACGTTTGGGCGAGCAAATGCTGCGTTAAAGATCGTTCCGCTTGCACCGCCTACGTTATAGATACGGGCCAAGGCATTTAGTGCCTGCAAGGGAGCATTTCGTTCAGTCGCTTCAAGAAAGATGCCGAAGAACTGCGATTCGATATCGCCGCTTGTTCGAAGCGTTTCAAAGCCCGCGTTTGAAGCAAAGACTGTGAACGGCGAGCCGGATTGCCATTGTCCAAAGCCGGCTAGCTGGAGACCGTTGATCCACTTATTCGACGACCGGTTATATGGCAATTCCCATGTGAATGTACCGCTTATACGATGCGGCCGATCGTAGTCTGAAACTGCTTTGTTTGCGTTAAGATCCCGTTGATCGCCTTGTATGACTAGTCCGAGGTTCGGCGTATCAGGACGGCCCGATGCTGTCGTGCTTCCCGGATCGGTCGAACCGATATCGATCGATTTAGACCACGTATATGAAACATTCATTCCGTAGCTGTTCGCTAAGCGTCGCGAAAGGCTGAACTGGCCAGAGTGGTATGCCGAATATCCGCGAGACTGAAGCAGGATCGCGTCGGTCGCATCAAAGCCGAGATAAGGAACTCGAACGTCCGCGGAGATCAACGCATTGACGAACTGGAAATTCGCCGCCGAACCGTTAAGGTCGATGCCGCCGTTGCCGTTGTTACACGGCATATATCCAGCAACTCCGCGCCATACCGTACTGCACGCACCGAACGCACCATCCTGATCATTATTGACACGCATTCCGCGGGCACGTTCGCTCAAGCCCGGGGCACGAGGCGGCAGCGAACCGGGGCGAACTTGCTCGTAAGCATCGTTCAGTCGGCCGAAGATGTAATCGGGCGTGTTCGGGTCGTTGAGATCGTATGGCTGGTTGAAGCCCACGGCGAGCAGTAAGTTCTGACCTTTTGAGCCGATGTATCGGGCCTCTACAACCCAATTCTTTTCTGCACCGAAACCAAAGTCATGTTGGATACCGACGTTCCATTGCTGGATCATCGGAGTTTTCAGATCACGATCGATCGCTCGAAATTCGAGCGGCTCACTACCGGAGATCGGGTCCGAACTTGGTCCGCTGTCGAGTAAGACGTAAGGCGTAAACCGGTCGGCATCGCGAAAGGCCGCGCGATACGGAAAATAGCTTGAGAATGGCAACGACGGATTGACACTGCTGAATGCACGCGTTGCCTGGATCGTCCCGGGCGAACTTTCCGTCTTTACTTCGATCTCCTTAAAGAACGGGTAGTTGCTGTAGATCGTGTTGATAAATGCTGCAGACGGCCTGTCAAAGAAGATTCCGTAGCCGCCGCGTATAACAGTCGTTCCATTCCTAAATGGCTTCCAGGCAAACCCGACCCGGGGAGCGAAATTGTTTAGGTCGTTGCCGTTCAGCGTGTGTTTATTGCCCGCTGTAGCGATAGTCCCGATCGACGTATCTATCGCAGCATTTCCTGTCGTACCGACATTGCTGGGCAGAATGAATCCCGGCTGGATGTTGTTGGGATCGGTTACTCGCGAAAAATCGAAGTTTGAGAATCGACCTAGCTTCTCTGTTGGCCAGCCAAACCAATCCCACCGAATGCCCAGATTTATCGTGAGTCCATCGCGAACACGCCAGTCGTCCGAAGCGTAAAAGCTCAGGTCTTTAAAGTTGAATTGCTTATCTGTAATGCCAAGTGCGACGTCTGCCTCCGGTATAAAGCCCGTCAACAGTTCGGTG
>JBBSKW010000120.1:0-10564 GCA_038256005.1 Pyrinomonadales bacterium | reverse complement strand
ACAGCCATCTGGTCGCCATCAAAGTCGGCGTTGAATGCCGTACAGACGAGCGGATGGATCTTGATCGCTTTACCTTCGACAAGCACCGGCTCGAATGCCTGAATACCAAGTCTATGCAGCGTCGGTGCTCGGTTGAGGAGGACCGGATGCTCCCGGATCACATCTTCGAGAATGTCCCAGACGATCGGCTCTTGGCGTTCAACCATTTCCCGAGCTTGTTTGATCGTTGCAGCGTGGGCGTCTTTTTCAAGCTTGTTGTAGATGAACGGCTTGAACAGCTCTAGCGCCATTTTCTTCGGCAAACCGCACTGATGCAGTTTGAGCTCGGGCCCGACGACGATAACCGAACGTCCCGAATAGTCCACACGTTTTCCCAGCAAATTCTGTCGAAAACGTCCCTGCTTTCCTTTCAATGTTCCTGAAAGCGACTTAAGCGGACGATTGTTCGCACCGCGAAGCACGCGGCCGCGGCGTCCATTATCAAACAACGCGTCAACAGCTTCCTGGAGCATTCGCTTTTCGTTACGAACGATTACTTCCGGTGCGCGAAGCTCGATCAGCTTCTTCAAACGGTTGTTTCGGTTGATAACACGGCGGTAAAGATCGTTAAGATCCGATGTCGCAAAACGGCCGCCATCGAGAGGCACAAGCGGGCGTAGCTCCGGCGGAATAACTGGAATTACATCCAGAATCATCCATTCCGGCTTATTCCCGGAACGGGCAAATGAGTTCGACACCTTTAACCGTTTCGAAAACTTTAGCTTTTTCTGCTGCGAGGTCTCGTCCTTCATTCGAGCGCGGAGATCTTCAACGAGTTCGTCGATCTCGATCTTCATCAAAAGATCTTTGATCGCTTCAGCGCCCATTTTCGCCACGAATTGATTCGGATAATCGCGGGTAAGTTCGCGAAAACGCTCGTCGTTGAGCAGATCTTTTTCCTTCAGATCAGGCACATCACCGGGATCGACCACGATGTACGTTTCGAAGTAGAGGATCTTCTCAAGATCGCGCAACGTGATGTCGAGCAAATGCCCGATTCGCGACGGCAGGCCCTTGAAGAACCAGACATGGGAACAAGGTGAGGCAAGCTCAATGTGGCCGAGCCGTTCGCGACGAACCTTGCTTTGCGTAACTTCGACGCCGCACTTATCGCAGATAACACCGCGGTGCTTCATCCGCTTGTATTTTCCGCAGAGACATTCCCAATCCGAGACCGGACCGAAGATTCGGGCACAGAAAAGCCCGTCACGCTCCGGTTTAAAGGTTCGGTAGTTGATAGTTTCCGGCTTGGTGACCTCACCATGCGACCACGAGCGAATCTTGTCCGGCGATGCGAGCGAAATGCGGATCGCCTCGTAATTCGTGGTCAACTGCGTTTTGCTTTCGTTATTAAATCGAAACATTTTTTCTCCAAGTTCAAAGTTCCATGTTCAAAGTTCAAAGTTTCATGATCAGTCGACCTTGAACTTTGAACTCTGAACCTCGAACTATCTAGTCAACTCCAACCAATGCGTCAACACCTGCGGCGATCTCGTCCGGATCGATCTGATCTTCCTGGATCAGCTCGACATCAAGACAAAGCGACTGCAGCTCGCGGACCAGCACGTTAAACGATTCCGGAATTCCCGGTTCGAAGTTTGAAACACCCTTGACAATCGTTTCATAGATCTTCGAGCGGCCGGCAACGTCGTCCGATTTGCATGTCAGCAATTCCTGAAGTATATGGGCCGCACCGTATGCTTCAAGTGCCCAGACCTCCATCTCTCCGAATCGCTGTCCGCCAAACTGTGCTTTACCACCGAGCGGCTGCTGAGTAATCAGCGAGTATGGTCCGATCGAGCGTGCATGGATCTTATCGTCCACAAGGTGCGACAGCTTGAGCATATAAATGTAACCAACCGTTACCTTCTGCTCGAACTGATCGCCCGACAGACCGTCGTAGAGTCGAGTCTTGCCCGAAGGGCCTACGGATGGGCGAAGCTTTAATTCGTCAAACTTGTCGTTCGCCTGGCCTATGTATCCCTTGATCTCCTCTTCGCTTGCACCATCGAAAACCGGAGTTGCGAAGTGAAGTCCAAGAACGCGCGCTGCCCATCCAAGATGTGTTTCAAGGATCTGTCCGACGTTCATACGCGACGGCACGCCAAGTGGATTTAGCACGATCTCGACCGGCGTTCCATCAGGCAAATACGGCATGTCCTCTTCCGGCAAAATGCGTGCGATAACGCCCTTGTTACCGTGGCGTCCGGCCATCTTGTCACCGACCGAAAGCTTCCGCTTCATCGCAACAAAGACCTTGACCATCTTGATCACGCCCGGAGGCAGTTCGTCGCCCTGCTTGAGCTTCGTGATCTTCTCGTCGTAGATATCCGAGAGAATGTTGATCTGGCGATCGGTTCGCTGCTGATATTCCTTAACCTCACCGGCGATATCGATCGAACCCGCAGAAACCTGCGCTTTCGAATACAAACGCGGTTCGATCTCTGCCAAGATCTCGCGGTTGAGCGTCGTGCCTTTCTTAACCAGCGCTTCTTTTCCGTCTAACAGATCAGCCGTTAGCTTACGCCCATCGAAAAGTTCGATGATCCGCTCGTCACGCTGTTCCTGCAGAATACGGATCTCGTCCTCTAGATCGCGGCGAAGATCTTCTTCTTCCATTCCCTCGATGTCGAGCGAGCGTTCGTCCTTGTCCTGGCCCTTGCGCGTAAAGACCTGAACGTCAACGACGGTTCCGTCGATCCCCGGCGGGCAAGTAAGCGATGCGTCTTTAACGTCGCCGGCCTTTTCACCGAAGATCGCTCGAAGGAGCTTTTCTTCAGCGGTCAACTGCGTTTCGCCCTTTGGCGTAACCTTACCGACGAGGATCGAGCCCGGTTTTACCGGAGCACCGATGCGAATAATTCCCGATTCGTCCAAGTCGCGAAGCATATTCTCGCCGATGTTCGGAATGTCGCGAGTGATCTCTTCCGGCCCAAGCTTTGTATCTCGTGCTTCGATCTCAAGTTCTTCGATATGGATAGAAGTGTAAAAATCGTCTTTTACAAGACGCTCGGAAACCAAGATCGCATCCTCAAAGTTGTATCCACGCCACGGCATGAACGCGACCAGAACGTTTCGTCCAAGTGCGAGTTCTCCGCGATCGGTACATGGTCCGTCCGCGATCACCTGGCCTTTCTTGACGCTTTCGCCGACGGCAACGATCGGACGCTGGTTGATACAAGTGTTCTGGTTCGAACGCTTAAATTTGACCAGCGAATAAATGTCGGCCGTAACCTCACGCGAGATCGTACCGTCAACGTTATGATCGGCTTTAACGATGATGCGTTCCGAATCGACGTAATCAACGACACCGTTTCGTTTCGCGATGACGACAGCACCAGAGTCGCGTGCCGCGATCTTTTCCATACCGGTTCCGACATACGGCGACTCGGCACGAAGTAGGGGAACTGATTGACGTTGCATGTTCGAACCCATAAGAGCTCGGTTGGCGTCGTCGTTCTCGAGGAACGGGATCAGCGATGCCGCGACCGAAACAAGCTGTTTTGGGCTAACGTCCATGTACTGGATGTCAGCCCGATCAGCGGTAATGAATTCGCCTTTCTGACGGGCAGCATTACGCTCGCGAACGATATTGCCTTTCTCATCGAGCTCAATGTTCGCCTGTCCGATGATCCACTTGTCTTCTTCCCAAGCGGTCAAATAGAACGGAAACGGCTCGAATTCGGCTTGCTTTCCGCCTTCTTTAGCAAGCTTTTTGTTCGCCTTTTCGACCTCTTCGAGCGGCGCATGTTCGTGTGGCTTGAACTTCGTATCGCCGCCATTTGAAACAAGTACGTATTCAATAACCCGACCGTCCACTACCTTTCGATACGGCGATTCGATAAAGCCGTATTCGTTGATCCGAGCAAAGCACGAAAGCGATGAGATTAGACCGATGTTCGGGCCTTCAGGCGTTTCGATCGGGCAGATGCGGCCATAGTGAGTCGGGTGAACGTCACGAACTTCGAAGCCTGCACGTTCACGCGAAAGACCGCCTGGCCCAAGCGCCGAAAGACGGCGTTTGTGCGTAATTTCTGAGAGCGGATTCGTTTGGTCCATGAACTGCGAAAGCTGCGACGAACCAAAGAACTCGCGAACAGCCGCGGTAACAGGTTTTGCGTTTACCAGATCGCGCGGCATCGTGGTGAACATGTCCTGTTGAATTGACATCTTCTCCTTGATCGCACGTTCCATCCGCTCGAGGCCAATGCGGAACTGATTTTCGAGCAACTCCCCAACCGCACGAACGCGGCGGTTACCGAGATGGTCGATGTCATCCTGCGAATAATGTTCGCTGTCGCGCTTCATTCGAAGGAGATAATTCACGACCTCGATAAAGTCGGAAGCGTCGAGCAAAGAATCGTTGATCCGATCTTTCTGCGGGCGTCCCATCTTGATGTTGAATTTCAAACGTCCAACACGCGACAGATCAAAACGCCGGGCATCGAAGAACATTCCTTCGAGCAAATGGTACGCGGTCGGAACCGTTGGTGGATCGCCGGGACGCATCTTTCGATATATCTCGAGCAGCGCATCGACCGGTTTTGATATCGAGTCCTTTCGAAGCGTATTCGAAATGATCTCGCCGATAACGTCGTTCTTCGGGAAGAATACCGCGAACGATTCGATGCCTTCTTCAATTATCTGTTGGAGCTTTCCAGCGGCGATCTCGGTATTTGCTTCGATTATTACTTCGCCGGTTTCGATGTTGATCACATCGTCGAGAGTAAACGCTCCTTCGAAATCGCTTGGCGCAACTTGCACACGCTCATGGCCCATGCGGCGGAGTTCGCCGAGTGCCATTTTCGTCACTTTTTTTCCGACGCGGGTGACTTCTTCTTTCTTGTCCTTTATGTCTTCTTCGGCTCGCATTCCGACAAGGTTCGTCGAACCTTCGGATTTGACCCTGATAAAGAGGTTGCCATTGCCCACGATCGCTTCGTCAACGGCGTAGAACAATTTCAGCACGTCCGAGTTTGTGTATTCCGCATTCTTTACGACCTCTTCCAAAATGTTATCGGACACGGTCTTCATGTCGATCTGCGGGCTAAGCCACAGTCCGAGGGCACGCAAAAAGATCGTTGCGAGAATCTTTCGCTTTCCTAAACGTGCATGCAAAAGACCTTTTTGATCGTATTCGAATTCTACCCACGAGCCGCGGTATGGAATGATCTTGGCGAGATACTCGTCACGATCTCCCTTAAAGAAAACGCCGGGCGAACGGTGAAGCTGCGATACGATAACTCGTTCCGTTCCATTGATGATGAACGTTCCGTTTTCGGTCATCAGCGGGACCTCGCCGAAGAATACGTCCTCTTCTTTAATGTCCCGGATGGTCGATGTGCCGGTCTCTGCATCTTTATCAAAAACCGTAAGCCGAATCTTCACCTTTAGCGGAACGCTATACGACATTCCGCGTTCCTGACATTCCTGCTGGTCGTGCTTATGCTTGAGACCGACCGGCTCACCACAGTTGTTGCAGAGATTCGGGCGAACAGCGTTGAACGTGCCGCAGCTGTTGCAAAGAACTTCTGCCGGATTGAACGGATCGACTTTTACCTTAGAACCGCAATTCTTACAGTTCGCACGCAGATGCTCGAGTCCTTCCAGATTTCCACACTTACACTGCCAGTTGCCGATCTGGTATTCGACATATTCAAGCGTCGCCGTTTCCCGAAAATCTGAGACAGGGAACGTCGATTGAAATACCGAATGAAGTCCGATATTGTCACGCTCTTCCGGGATCAGATCCATTTGAAGGAACCTGTTGTAAGATTCCCGCTGGACCTCGATAAGGTTCGGTATCTGGGCCGACGTATAAATTTTTGAAAAATCCACGCGCTCGGGTGATTGGCTCGTCCTGCGCCCAAGTCCGACCGAATTGTTCTGAAGCGGATTATTGATCATATTGTTGAAATGTCCGGAAAATAACTGTTGATTTATCCCTTTTTTACTGCTAGAATTTCCGTGTCAAACGGACCTCGTTGGATAAAATTTCTTAATAAGACGGCAATGGCGGTCGAGGGTAAACTTTGCCCTGACCGCTTTTCAGCAGCTTAACGCGTTGCCTTATAATGTCTGAGAGTGCCTAAGCTGGACACCAACTCTCCACTTGATAAACGAGACGAGTGCCGTCGAAACTGTTGCAAACAAACAACTTGATCGATCCTTGACGGGTCGAGGCGAATACCCGCAGCACTAAGGTTCTCAATAGCCTACCGTTTAGTCTAACAATGCGCGAAAGGGAAATCAACCCGCCGCAGGAACACTGCCGCGGGCCGTTTCTGAACGCACGACGTCCTATTTAACTTCTACAGAGGCGCCTGCTTCCGTCAATTTGGTCTTGATCTCTTCAGCTTCGTCTTTAGAAACGCCCTCCTTGAGCGCCTTCGGAGCACTGTCGACCAGATCCTTTGCTTCCTTAAGCCCGAGACCTGCAACGATCTCGCGAACGACCTTGATCACTGCGATCTTGTTGCCGCCCGCAGCTGTAAGAACAACGTCAAACGTATCCTTCTCTTCAGCAGCAGGGGCAGCGTCGCCACCGGGTGCAGCCATCATCATCGGTGCTGCCGCGGCCGCAGCCGAAACGCCAAAAACTTCTTCGAGTTCCTTTACCAATTCCGACGCTTCAAGAAGCGTAATTCCTTTCAAATATTCGACTACTTCGTCTTTTGTAATTGCCATGATGTTTATCTATCTCCTAATAGGGTTCTTTCTTAAAGGATGAGTATTGAATGCAGTATGATCAATCAATGTCTGCGAAATATCTCATCCGTTTATCGTTGAGCGACGCTGAAGACTTCGTCGAATTCACCATTCAACATTAATCATTCATCATTCGCCTGCTTCTGCCGCTAGAACCCACGGGACGCTCCGGAATGGGTTGCATCACCTTTCCATCGTGTCCGAGCCGCGTAAGCAACCTGACAAATTGCTTCGCTCGTTTTCCTTGAGTACGGCTAGTGCGGGTCAAAACCCGCAATTTCAAATTTGATTTCAAATTTCAGAACTCTGAACTTGTATTCAGATCTCCAAGATCGAAATTCCAAAAAACTTTATTCAGGCTTCACTTCAGCATCGGCAGCCTGTTCGGCTTCCGGCGAAGCTGCGTCCTGTTCCGCTTCTTTGGTCTCCTGAGCCTCTTCGGCTGCCTCCACCGGAGCTTCTTCCGCAGGAGCGTCGTCTTGAGCTTCCGGTGCAGTTTCCTCAGCCGAAGAAGTTTCCGTAATCACTTCTTCTATTGATTCCGCCACTGGCTCTTCAACTTTGGCTTCTGCAGGAGCAGCCTCAACTGCCGCAGGTGCTCCAGCCGGTGCCTTTTCACCGATCTGCTTGATCACTACAGCAAGGTCACGCGGAACGGCGTTAATGACCGTAACGATTCGCTGTGCTTGTGCGTTGATCACATATAGAATCTTTGAAATAAGCTCTTCTTTCGAAGGAAGGCTTGCGATCTCTGTGACCTGCTTCAAGTCCACGAGTTTCCCGTCAACCACACCCGTCTTGAACGTATAGCGGTCGGCATTGTCCTTCATGAACTTGGACATCGCCTTCGACAAGATAACCGGATCGTTATCGGTCCAGGCGATCGCCGTGACACCCTTGAAAGCATCGCTTGCCTGTTCGTAATCGGTGCCTTTGACCGCGATCCTCGCCAAAGTGTTTTTGACAACCGCGTACTGTGCTCCGGCCGCCCGCAAGTTGTTGCGGAATTCCTGATCCTTCGTTACGGTCAAGCCGCTAAAGCTAACGACCATCGCAGATTTCGCCGTCGATAACGATTCAGTGAGCGCAGCCAGATCTTTTGCTTTTGTTTCTCTTGATTTCATTTCTCTCGTTGCACCTCACCTTAAACGTACGCGAGCTCATCGAGCAATACGCCCGGGCTCATCGTCGCTGCTAGATTGATCTTCTTTAAATATCGGCCTTTTGCTGTCGTCGGTTTTGCCTTTATGACCGCAGTGATAAGAACTCTGGTGTTCTCGGCCAGCTTTGCCGGGTCAAACGACACTTTGCCTACCGGTGAGTGAATTACGCCCGTTTTATCGACGCGGTATTCGACCTTACCAGCCTTAGTTTCTTCGATGGCTGTTTTCACATCCATCGTTACCGTACCTGTCTTTGGATTTGGCATTAGCCCTCGAGGACCGAGAACCTTACCTAACTGTCCGACCTTGCCCATCATGTCGGGCGTAGAGATCAGAGCATCGAAATCCAGCCAACCACCTTTAATGCGATCGACGATATCGTCGCCGCCGGCTTCGTCAGCTCCTGCTTCCTGAGCCTCGCGGATCTTGTCGCCCTGTGCGATAACGACAACTTTCTTGGCTGCTCCGCCAAGTCCGTGCGGAAGAACGATGGTGCCGCGAACAAGCTGGTCCGCTTTTCGCGGATCCACGCCGAGCCACATTGTCAATTCAACAGTTTCGTCGAACTTTGCAAAAGCGATCTCTTTAAGTTTTCCGACCGCTTCGTCGAGTGTATGCTTCTTGCCCGCCTCGATCTTCTCGAGAGCTGCAAGGTAGTTCTTGCCTCTTTTCATTTTACCTCCAGGTATTAACGAATCGCTTCGCGATTCTCCCTAGCTAGAAGCTAATAGCTAAAAACCAAATGTGATTACATTCTTAGTTTTTCGCTTTTAGTTTTCGCTTATTCGATTGTAAGTCCCATCGACTTTGCCGTACCTTCGATGGTTCGCATCGCTGATTCGATATTCGTCGTGTTCAGGTCTACCAATTTCTTTTCCGCTATTTCGCGTATCTTTTCCCGTGAAATAGTGCCGATCTTTTCTTTATTCGGTTTACCGGAACCCTTTGGAATTCCCGCAGCCTTTCTCAAAAGATCGCCAGCCGGCGGAGTCTTTGTTTCAAACGTAAATGAACGGTCAGCGTAAACGGTGATTACCACCGGAACCTTCATGTCCGGATCATCATTCTGCGTTCTGGCGTTGAACGCCTTGCAGAATTCCATAATGTTTACGCCGTGCTGTCCCAACGCAGGACCGATCGGCGGAGCCGGGTTGGCTTTACCTGCCGGTATCTGCAACTTGATGTAACCTTCTATCTTCTTTGCCATTGTCTTTTTCGATTAACGATGCCGATGTCATCCATCGGCAATGTCCTCATCTATTCTTCTTCTGCAAAAGTAACCTTTTCAACCTCAAGAAACGCCAGTTCGTAAGGCGTGGAGCGGCCAAAAATAGTTATCGAAACTTTGAGCGTGTTCTTGTCCTCGTTCACTTCTTCTACCTTTCCGGTAAAGCTTGCGAACGGACCCGATTTGATACGAACAACTTCGCCGACCTGATAAGTGAACTTCGGTTTCGGTTTCTCGGTCGCAACCTCAATATTGCGGACTATACCGTCAACTTCTTCCTGCGTTAGCGGCGTCGGCTGCTTTCCGCCCAAAAATCCTGTCACTTTCGGTGTCGATTTGATCGCATGAAAGACGTTATCGGGAATCTTTCCTTTATCGTCACACTCGATCTCGACCAAAACGTAGCCCGGATAGAACATTCGCTCTGAAACGTGCTCCTTATTCCCGCGCATTTCCACGACCTTCTCTTTAGGAAGAAGAACGCCTGTAATCTGCTCGGCCAACTCCATATCACGAACACGTGCCGCAAGGCTTTCTACAACCTTGTTCTCGTGCCCCGAATATGTGTGGATGAAATACCACTGCTTCATTCGAATTTACCTATATCCCGGCGATCTTGTTGGCAACCCAGGTCAAACCTTCCAAAATGTATATCCAAGCCTTGTCCACCAGGAACAGAAAGATCGCAAAGAATACAACGTTTATCAAGACGATGATCGTAGTTTTACGGACTTCGTCCGACGTCGGAAACGATGTCCGATCAAGTTCTTCGCGGGTCTTTTGAATAAATTCCCCGACCCCTTCTTTTTTCGAACCCTTTTCCAGGGTCTCTGTTGCTTCAGCCAATTTCTTGCTCCCGATCCCGACCGTTTACGCACGCGGCGAGATCTTCCGTGTTCTCAATGGCAGGGGTAGCAGGACTCGAACCCGCACCTAAGGTTTTGGAGACCTCCATGCTAACCATTGACACTATACCCCTGTGCCAATTTCGGATTTTCGATTTAGGATCGCTAAGCAAAATACCATTTCTGCAATCCAAAATCCCGAATCCAAAATCAAAACTACTTGTTTTCTCTATGCAGTCTGTGGCACCGGCAACGGCGACAGAACTTTTTGAACTCCAATCGATTCGGCGTGTTCTTTTTGTTCTTCGTCGTTACGTAGTTGCGCTCTTTGCACTCTGTGCACTGCAAAATAATGTTATCTCTTGGCATAAATCCCTCAATAATCAGAATCCGGTAGCCAGAATTCAGAAGCTATTCTTCTGACTACTGGCTTCTCAATTCTTATTCAACAATATCTGACACGGTACCGGCACCGACTGTTCGTCCGCCTTCGCGGATAGCAAAGCGGAGGCCTTTTTCCATTGCGATCGGGGCGATCAGGGTGATCTCCATTTGGATGTTGTCACCCGGCATCACCATTT
>JBBSKW010000119.1:0-10597 GCA_038256005.1 Pyrinomonadales bacterium | reverse complement strand
TTTTGGATGCTTCAGAAATTCCGCCGACCTACGGAGTTTCGTACGATCTGGTGCAAGGAATTATCGCAGGCGGTTACGACGCATTATATAAGGCTGCCGAAGCGAGTGAAGACAACAAAGAAGCCGGGGCTGAAGATCTCAAATCACGAGGCGTAACGGAAAAAGACGCCGTTATAGGCATCGCCGCCTCAGGCCGCACGCCGTACACGATCGGAGCAGTCGAATATGCATAAGGCCTCGGCTGCTTTACGGCATGCATCGTATGTAATCCGGATTCTGAGATCACAAAGTCGGTAGATGTCGCGATTGTTCCGGTCGTCGGGCCTGAGGCCATCACAGGCTCCACACGAATGAAATCTGGAACCGCGCAAAAGCTGGTACTTAATATGATCTCGACGGTAGCGATGATACGGCTCGGCTATGTCAAGGGAAATCTAATGACCCATCTGAGACCATCTAACGCGAAACTTCGTGAACGCGAGCAGCGAATAAAACAGCAGCTCAGTAGATGATACACGCGTTTGTTCGATAAACTTTTTATTTCAGATCAATAAATGCAAACACTCGACCTTGTCATCATATTCGGCTATCTGATCGGCATCACCGCCTTTGGCATCTGGTACGCGGGTAAGCAAGAAACTACCGAAGATTATTTCGTTGGTGACCGCAATGTGCCGTGGTGGGCGATAGCTATGTCGATCGTTGCGACCGAAACCAGCACGATCACGTTCATATCGGTTCCCGGCTACGCATTCGTTAAAGGCGGGAATTTTCAGTTTATTCAGCTGGTACTCGGTTACTTGCTGGGCCGCATTGTGATATCTCTGGTATTCATCCCGATGTATTTCCGCGGCGAATTGCAGACGGTTTATCAACTGCTCGGTGACCGATTCGGCGGACGCGTGAAGATGCTCGCTTCGGGCCTTTTCGTGATAATGCGAAACATCGCCGACGGCATTAGGCTCTTGCTGACGGCGATCGTTCTTGCGGCCGTTTACACGGCGTTCAGCCCGGGAACGGATAATGCAACGGTGATCATCGCCTCGATCGTTTTGCTAGGCATCATAATGATCATCTTCACTTTTTATGGCGGTATCGAAGCGGTGATATGGGTCGAGGTCGTTCAGCTTGTGATCTATGTCGGCGGGGCGATCGCGGCAGCCATAGTTCTCGTCAACAGCATCGATGGCGGGCTTGCCAATGCGATCGACATCGGGCAGCAATATGAAAAATTTAGGCTGTTCGATTTCAATCTCGATTTCGCAAAGACCTACACATTCTGGGGCGGCGTTGTCGGCGGCTGTTTCCTAACCATGTCTACACATGGCACTGATCAGTTCCTCGTCCAGCGATACCTTTGCACCGATAAACCCAAGGCCGCGATCACCGCCTTAATGACCTCCGGCTTTGTTGTCCTTATCCAATTTCTTGGCTTTTTGTTCATTGGCGTACTCCTTTTTGCTTTCTATCAGCCATACGGAATGGAAGGATACGCGGCCGGAACCGGAGCTTTCCCTTTCACCGGCGGCGACAAGGTGTTCCCGGATTTCATTACGCAGAAGATGCCGACAGGTTTGGCAGGCCTTGTCGTAGCCGCGATATTTGCCGCCGCTCTTTCATCGTCGCTAAACGCGATCGCCGCAACCTCGGTGAATGACATCTATAAGAAGTTCGCAAAGGACATTTCCGACCGTCATCTTCTCCGTGTCTCCGGATTGCTTACAGTCGTTTTTGGTATCGTACAAATAGCCGTGGCAGTTGGGTTAGAGATCGCGATCCGAATGAAGATGGTCGAAGATTCGGCTCTCGGGCTCGCTCTTTCGGTCGCTTCGCTTATCAACGGACCGATACTCGGCGTGTTCCTTGTTGGAGCCTTGCTGAAGCGGGCCAGAGAGGTTCACGCACTAACCGGAATGCTCGTCAGTATTTTGGTAATGACCTACGTTTTGCTTGCATCAAATAAGATATTGCCCGGCCCCGCGATCGCTTGGCCGTGGTTCGCATTTTTCGGTAGTTCGATAACGGTGATCGTCGCTTTGATCGCGACCTTTATAATACCTAGTAATAATGATGATGTTTCCAATTAGTTTTTTACTCGTCCTCAGTTTCATGTTCGGGTCACTTGTCTCGGCGTCACCGCGTCTCGGCGGTCAAAATGTCGCTCGTTTCGAGCCGTCAAAAAAGTCTTGGGATTGGGCGGACAAAACACTTAAGAAGATGACCACGGATGAGAAGGTCGGCCAGCTTATCCACGTTGGGATAAACGCACGGTTCGCGAATCAGGACAGCTGGTTTTTCAAAGATCTACGTCGGCACGTAACCGAAAACAAGATCGGCGGCATCATTTTCTTCGGTGCTCCGATCTATGAAACTACACACATCGCGAACCGAATGCAGGAGGCGGCAAAGACGCCTTTACTTATGTCGCTTGACGCTGAAACGGGCATCGGAATGCGTTTTCAGGACGCGACGAATTTCCCATGGGCGATGGCTGTCACCGCAACCGGCGAGCCCGAATTCGCTCGCCGCATGGGCGTCATTACGGGCCGCGAAGCACGTGCGATCGGCATTCAGCACGTTTACGCTCCTGTATTGGACGTAAATAACAACGCCGCAAATCCGGTTATAAATGTCCGCAGCTTTGGCGAAGACCCAGAAGACGTTGCGAAGTTCGGGGTCGCCTTTGCTCAAGGAATTCAGAGCGAAAAGGTGATCGCGACCGCGAAGCATTTCCCCGGCCACGGAGATACTAACGTCGATTCACACCGCGGCCTGCCGATCATCGATCTGCCGCGAACACGGCTCGATTCGCTCGAGCTCCAGCCTTTCAAAACTGCAATCGATGCCGGCATTGGGTCGATAATGATCGCACATATCGCACTTCCACAGATCGATGGCGAAGTGATCAAACCGCTGAAAGATTATCAGGGCGGCGACGCGGAAGCCGGGTCGGAAATAGTATCAGAAAGAGCTACTATTCCCGCGACACTTTCCGAAAAGGTGCAGACCGGTATTCTTCGAAATGAAATGGGCTTCAAAGGGTTGATCGTTTCCGACGCGATGTCGATGAGCGGCCTTACGCTTTATTTCACGCAGGAAGAAGCGGGTGTTCGGGCATTTCTCGCAGGAACCGACATACTCGAAAAACCCGAGAACCTCGATAAGATGCTTGCTGGATTGAAAGCCGCCGTCGCAAGCGGCCGAATCCCGATGGCTAGGCTCGATGAGTCCGTCCGCCGCCAGCTCGCATGGAAACACGCCGTCGGCCTGACCGAGCAAAAGATCACGCCGCTCGACCAGATCGACCGCATAGTCGGCGGGCCGGAGTCCACTAAACTCACGGACGAGATCGCCGAAAAAGCGATCACTCTTGTTCGCCAAGAGTCCGAAGTTTTGCCTCTCGATCGGTCAAAGAAGATAGCCGTTCTTGGAATTTCGAACGGCTTCGACGGACCAAGCACGATGTTACCTTTTGCCGGCGCACTACGAACCGGCGGCCTGCGGTTTTCGCAAAGCTACCTTCAGGAAAATTCATTGCTGCCACAGGTTGATGCCGCACGCAAAGCTGTTAGTGAAGCAGATACCGTCATCGTCGGCCTGTACGGTCGCGTTCGATCGGGTGCCGCGAACAGCGTCGGGATTCCCGATAACGGAGCCGCAATTCTTCGCGAAGCGCTTGCATCCGGCAAGAAAGTTATCGGGATCAGCTTCGGCAATCCATACATTCTCTCGTCGTTCCCCGAAATGAAAACGTATATTGTCGCTTACGGAGATATGTCGAGCCTGCAACGCGCGTCAGCAAAAGGCCTGCTAGGGCAACAAGGCTTTACCGGCAAATTGCCGATCACGCTCCCGGGCCTGCACCCACGCGGCACGGGTTTACAAATGAAGAAATAGCGACCACAGATAAGCACAGTTTTACACAGATCTATTTTGTTCTTATCTGTGTCTATCGGTGTTCATCTGTGGTTAAACTCATTTTGAAACTATGCTTCAAGCTTGGGAAATACAAGACTTCCTCGAAACTCGCAACGGCAGCCTGCACATCGACGGTCAAGACGCCGTCGCGCTTGCTCGCGAATACGGCACGCCGCTTTTTGTTTATAGCGAGCCGTGGATCGGCCACAACATCGCCCGGCTTAAGCAGGTCGGCGACGCTGTAGGCTGCGGGTTCAAGCTTTGCTATGCCGCGAAAGCGATGTCCACGCTCGGCGTGTTGCGAGCGGTGCGAAACGCCGGTTGCGATCTTGAAGTAAATTCCGGCGGCGAACTTTGGAAAGCATTGAAGGCAGGCTTCTCCGGCGCCCAGATAAACTTCAACGGCCTCAGCAAAGAGGTCTGGGAACTTGAGCTTGCGATCGAGAACGGCGTGTATGCGGTACAGGTCGACTCGTTGTATGAGCTTTCGCTGATCGAGGAAACGGCCAAACGGCTCGGCAAAAAAGCGAACGTCAGCCTGCGGCTCGTGCCTGAGATCGAATCGAATACGCATTCCGGCCTGCAGACCGCTTTGCTCACGTCAAAATTCGGTATGATGCCCGACGAAGCGTTCGGTGCGTTTGCCAAATATAAAGATTCCGAGCATCTCCAACTTCGCGGCATTCACCTACACGTGGGTTCGCAAAATCCTTCGGAAAGCGTTTACACACAAGCCTTTACCGAGATGTTCGCCGCAATTCTTCGTATTTATCGCGAGACCGGGGTTCGGCTGCAGCACATAAATCTCGGGGGCGGTTTCCCTGTGAATTATCTCCGCGATGGCTCACAGGCCGGCGAGTTCCCGACAGAACAACGCGAAATGTTTGCCGCCGATTTCGAACCTGCCGAAGCGATGAAAAACGCCTGGACCGAAGTTCGCCTGCAAGCCGAAGCAGAGAACGCGATCGACCTACTCGAGGGCATCACACTGCTGCTCGAACCCGGCCGCTCGATCATTGCCGACGCCGCCATCTGCCTTACAACGGTAAGGAATTTTAAGACTCGTCCGATCGAACAATCCAAATTCCAAAATCCAAAATCCAAAATCGGAGCCGATTCTTGGCTCCTAACTGATGCCGGCTTCAACATTCTGCTCTCGATGGAAACGTACAAATGGTACTACCATCTGATATCAGCCGAACGGGCCGGAGAATCACACAATACGCCTTACAAAGTCGCAGGCCCGTTGTGCGATGGCGGTGATGTTTATTTTGATATAGAAGGCGAAGGCCGGTTGCCCGATCACAGATTGCTGCCCCAAGACGTCGAACCCGGCGAGGTGCTTGCGTTGCTCAATTGTGGTGCATATTCACTTGCGCAAGCTTCGCAATACAACGCCCGCTTCTTACCGCCGGTCGTCCTCACAAAACCCGACGGCACCTCCGAACTCATCCGCCGCCGCGACACCTTCGAAGATCTGATCGCTAACGATCTTTAGACTTTCTCGACGATCGCCCTAAGTTTTTCATGCTCAGTTTCGCTTAGTTCCAGTTCATGTTTCTTCACAAGCTCGGCCATTGAAACGAGGGCCGTCGATTGCGACAGGCGGCTTCTTGTTTGAGCGATCGTTTCGAATACCTGCGTTACGGAGCTTTCGAGAAGGTCATCTAGCTCGTTCGCGGCCGCTCGATCGGCGATCGAGACTAGTGCCGACGATCGGAGGGAGAGCTGCGGTATTTCTTCAACGTGAGCAGCGGCTTCCTTCAAAAACCCTACCACCTGTTCGCCACGGCCTTCGCGTTTTGCGGCGTCGCTCATCCCGAGCAATGCGAATACTCTCTGGCCATCATCGGCGATCGCATTTAATGCCTGTCGCGCGAGTTCTTCGTTTTCCTGCGATGTTAGAACCTGTGCGACCTGGGTCAATGCTGTACGAGAATACTCATCGTCTTCGATCTTTTCGGCTATCTCTATTGCTCGTTCGCCTTTGCCGAATTCAGCAAACTGCGCGGCGATCGAACCGAAAAGCACGAACCGCTCGCGGCTATTTCGCGTTTCAGTTTCCTTTTGCGAACGTAGCACCTCGTACGCTTCATCAAGAGCTTCGACGGCGTCGTCCCGTTGATCGTTTTGCCAGAAATGGCGCGCGTGGCCGAAAAGTGAGTTGGATATTTGGGTTTTATCCGCGACGAGATCTAACGCACGATCAGAAAGATCCTGGCTTCCGGCATTCAAAAATCCGACCGAAATGGTGCCGAAGAACGCGTCGCGATGCACGTTGTCCAAAATCTCGGTAGTGTCCTGTGCCTTTGAAAAGCTTTCTATTGCACGGTCAGGCCGTTCGGCACGCAGATAAAGATTGCCGATCTCAACATACGACCTTATCTTCTCCTCATCATGCTCTATATCGCTGGCAGCCACGGAAGCAATGCTCAAAAATTCGAACGCACGGTCGTTATCGGAACCTTCCAGTGCCGAAAGCGCGATATTGTTGGCCGCCGTGACTCGGGCTCCGGGAAAACGGATAGATTCTATTGTCGCTCGAGCAGCATCGTTGTCGCCATCCGCCGCTTGTTTGACAGCTATCGCCGCCTGAAGGAATTCGGGATGTGTCATTTCGCCGGCGATTACATTAGCCTGCTCGAATTTGCCTTTTTGAGCCTTGATCATTCCTAACCCTTCTATGCCCTCGACCCGCAATCCGGGATCTTCGACCGAATCGACCAATTGCCGCGCGTAGTCATCGTCTTCAAGATCCGCACATTTTGCCGCCACCGCGATCAGCAAACGATCGCGAACGAACGGATCGTCAACGCTGTTCGCTAGCTCGGCCGCTAGATCTACATCGCCGCGTTCCAAATATTGCGGAACAACTCCGGCGATCGCCTCCGAATGGTCGTCGCCCGGGCCAACCCGTTCTGCCAAGTAACCGGCACACGCAAGTAGATCGGTCTCAGCCAATTCCTTCGAAATGAAATGATCTTTCATATTTTTTTACCACAGAGAACACAGAGAGCACGGAGACAAATCAGGCGAATTCAAAGGTTGTCGATCAGTTAGTGGACAACCGCGTATGGATCGCAAACCTGTCCATCTTATCCATTTCGTTAATCCGGACTTGAATTTCTCTGTGCTCTCTGTGTTCTCTGTGGTTAAATTCTTAAGCAAACACGCGGCGCATGGATTCCGGCATCCAGTCATCCAAACGCTTCGCGGTCCAATCGGCTCCGGCCTCACGGAGTTTGTCGGCTGAAACCGTGTTCGCCACCCCGAGTACCGGCAGGTCAGCTGCCTTTCCGGCCTGCACGCCCTGCGGTGAGTCTTCGATCACGAGGCAGTCGGCATGGACCATTGGAAGATGCCCCTGCGCGATGCGAGCAAGATCGATCTGCCGAAAGCCTTCGCGATAACAGGCCGGATCGGGCTTGTGCGTCGCGATATCTTCGGCGCTTATAATGACCGCAAAATGTGGCGCAAGACCCGACAGATTCAGCACCAGATCGATCTCCTCACGCTTCGCCATGCTGACCACGCCGACCGCGAATTCCTGCGCCGATTTCTTGATAAAATTCTCGACCCCATCAAACAGCGGCAGATTCGCCTGAACGCTTTCACGCCATTTTGCGGTCTTTGCGCCGAGCACCGATTGGAGCTCATTATCGTCAAGCGGCTTCTCGGCTTCTTTAAAAACCGAGCCGACAAACGCGCGGTCATTCATGCCCATGCGCGCGTAATACATCTCGTCCGTCAGCTCAACGCCGTAGGGCTTCATCACCTCGCGATACGCTTCGCACTGCACCTGTTCGTCGTCGATCACAACTCCGTTCCAATCCATTAAAATTGCCTTGATCATAAGATTTTACCGTCAAACATATTCCCGCGGCCGAGAATTCCATTCGGGTCGAATGCCTTCTTTAGTGCAGCCATTTCGTTCAAATAGCGTTCGCCCATCATTACGTAAAGATATTTGGATTTCAGTTTCCCGATGCCGTGTTCGGCTGAAACGCAGCCGCCGAGCATTATCGATTGAGCAACAAAACGCCCGTAGATATGCCTTGAGCGCGTCGCTTCTTCGTCAGTTTTCGGAAGAAGGTTTGCGTGCAGATGGCAATCGCCGATGTGCCCGAAGATCACGTACTCGATGCCACTCGCATCGAGCATTTCCTTTTGATATTTCAGAAATCCGGCGAAATTCACGTCCGGCACGGCCATGTCCGTCCCGATCTTTTTCTGCTTATTTCGCACCACGCGTTCATTAACCGAAACAGGCAGAGCATGCCGAAACGCTCGCATCTTTTCGCGGTCGGCATCGGTCGTCGTAAACCAGGAACCGTCGATATCAGCGTTGTGTTTTTCGAGCAAAGCGTTCCATTGCTCGAGAAGTGCGTCTTCAGTTTCAGCCGTTGTCTCTTGTTCAAAAAAGATCGCTCCGGCCATGCCTTCGGGCGTCTCGGGAAACTTCTCGCGAATAAACGCCAAAGCCCGATCGTCGAAATACTCGATCAATGACCCATCGACCGCGTTAGCCTGTCCACCTTTACGCGACGCGAATGACGCCGCTTTTGCTTCGTCAACAAAGGCCAACAGGTCTTCTGGGCTTTTGAAGAAAACGATGCCGCTGAAAAACCCGTCCGCCTTCGGCAACAGACGCAATTCGATCTCAGTTATCGCGCCCAGCGTTCCTTCGCTTCCGATAAACAGATCGATCGCATCGACCGGCTGCTGGTTGAAATAGCCGGAGACATTCTTGCGAACATTCGGCCGTTCGTAGGTCGGTATCTTCGCCGATATTTCCCGTCCGTTTTCGGTTACCAATCTGATAAGACCATCGCCGTTCGAAAAGACCGCACCACGCGTCAATTTCAAAACATCACCATCAGCAAGTACGACAGTCAATCCAATAACAAACTCACGCGTAGCACCGTATTTAAAACTTCTCGCTCCGGATGCATTTGTCGCGACCGTGCCGCCGATCTGGCAGCTCCATTCGGTCGGGTCCGGCGGATAGAACAAGCCGTCGGCTTCTACGACTTTCGTAAATTCCGCCAAGATCACACCTGGCTCGACCACCGCAGTCATCGTCGCTTTATCAATACACCTTATCTTATTCAATCGTTCGAGCGACACAATATAGCCGCCGAATGGAACCGCACCGCCAACAGTGCCCGTGCGTGCGCCTGAGAACGTAACCGGAATGCCTGCTTCGTTCGCTTCCCGCAAAACAGTGGCGACATCTTCCGTCGTCTCAGGCACAAAAAGCCGCTCCGCGTAACCGCCCAACATATTGCTGGCATCGGTCAGATAGTCGATCAAATCGTCGGGTTGTGCTTTCGTCTGCATAACTTTCGTCGTGTTCACTTATAGCCGTCGACATCACGCAGTGCATCCGCAGCGCTATCGGGAGCCGATCTAACGACGCTGAAGCTTCCATCGGTTTCTAGCACGACCGCTTCTACATCTGCAAGCGAGGCGGAGCCGGATGCTCGAACGGCGGCCAGAACCTCGGATTCAGCAACTCGCATATTAATCATCTTGTCGTCCACAAACACCCCGCGTTTGAGCAAAAGCGTCGGCGATGACTTAACGATCTTATCTGCCTTGGGGTACCTGACCGCGATCCATGTGATCAGAAATTGCAGGCCTACCAACAGTGCGAAGGCCGTGAGCCCCTCAGCCAACCTCACATCTTTTGATAAGAGGACGGTGGCGAGCGTTGAACCGAGCGCTATCGTGACAACGAAATCGAATGCGTTCCATTTTGACAACGTTCGTTTGCCTGAGATCCGAAGGACCAATATTAGCGCGGCATAGGCAAGCCCGCCGACTATCACGACCCTCAAAACACCGAACCAATTGTCGAAAAAAACTTCACCCATCAATTTTGATCACCAGCACAGGGTGTAAAGTAGTGCCGTTTAAGACGCTGCAATTGCGTGACGGACGTCGTTTATCCGGTCGCTGACGCGGCGCTTGTCGTCGTCGGTCTCCAGTGTCATTTCCGCATATTCGGCAGTCAAGATCAATTGGCTTCTGAGTGCAGAAAGGCGTGACTTAGAGTCAGTCCGCTCGGCCGCAAGCTCGATCGCGGATGCCAGCTTAACGAAGACCGCTGCATTGGCCTTGCCGCTGATGCGGATCTGATCGAACGCTGTTCCTACAAAATCGGCAAACGACGGAGCCTTTACGATTATCACATTCTTGCCGTCTGCGACTCTGGCCCTTTTCGGAAAGTCTCGAGATGCCAGTTCGCCGATCAACTCCCCGAGGTTCTCAATGCAGTTAATTGCTGTCGTTGTGTCGTTCACGCCGGGCGATAACGCCTTCAGGGCGATATCGACAAGCTGACGAATGCCAAATCCTACATCTTGTTCGATCGTTCGATCTCTGGCGATCCCAAATAGATCTTTAAGCTCTTCAAGCTTGTCCGCGTCCAACTTGTGGCCGGCAGACGGCAGGACGGAAACAAGCCGCGATCCTGTCCCGACGAATTCGCCGACCGCGGCTTCCATCCTAACGACACACGCATTGTCGGCTGCAAACTCGGCAAGGTCCTCGACATCGATCATCTGGATG
Organism: Pyrinomonadales bacterium; assembly: GCA_038256005.1. GTDB lineage: Bacteria > Acidobacteriota > Blastocatellia > Pyrinomonadales > Pyrinomonadaceae > OLB17. Next base: position 106 of record JBBSKW010000119.1, on the reverse strand, counting down.
TATCCCGACTCTTCGGTCGCGACCTTGATCCAATCTTCCTTACCCGCATCATCGGCTATCTCGGCAATATCCTCGCCCTCTTTTGAAATAGGAGATCCGACCTCAT
>JBBSKW010000118.1:0-10811 GCA_038256005.1 Pyrinomonadales bacterium | reverse complement strand
TATCGTTTGCACACCGAGCAGTTGCAGTCATGGTCAAGCGTCTCGGTATCAGTCGCAAACTTAGCGTTCCGAATATAGATCTTACCGCGCGACGTAATCACGCTTCCCGTTCGCCCGTTTCGCGTCGGCATAACGCAATCGAACATATCAATGCCGTGCGAGACCGCTTCGATCAGATCTTCGGGGGTTCCCACGCCCATCAAATATCGCGGAGCATCCCGCGGCATCTTTGGGGCGATGTGTTCTAGTACGCCGTACATCACGCTCTTTTCTTCACCAACGCTCAGACCGCCGATCGCGTAACCATCAAAACCGATCTCGACAGTGCGTTCCATGCTTTCACTTCGAAGATCAAAATGCCCGGCACCTTGGATAATCCCAAACAAGGCTTGTCGGCCCGAAAAGTTAGTACTGGGAGCCGTTGCGGCCGGGGCTCTAAGAAAGCCCGTATCCGCGCCCTCATTCTGCAATTCATCAAACCTCGCCTTTGATCTCGCTGCCCAGCGGATCGTTAGATCTAGGCTCTTCTTTGTTGCATCAAATCCTGCATCGCCCGGCGGACATTCATCAAAGACCATCACGATCTCTGAACCGAGTGCAGCTTGAATCTCCATTGAAACTTCGGGCGAGAGAAACTGCTTGCTCCCATCAAGGTGCGAACGAAATTCGACGCCGTCTTCATTGAGCTTTCGTAGGTCAGTAAGCGAGAAAACCTGAAATCCGCCGGAATCAGTTAGGTATGAGCGATCCCACGTTGTGAATTTATGAAGCCCACCAAGCCCACGAATTATCTCCGGCCCGGGACGCAAAAAAAGATGATACGTATTGCCGAGAATGATCCGAGCGTCCATCTCTTCCGCGAGCCATTCGAACCGCACGCCCTTGATCGAACCCTGCGTGCCGACCGGCATGAAAACAGGTGTCTCGATCACCGAGCGCCTTGTTACTATCGATCCGGTTCTCGCTTCGCCGTCGCGGGCCGTGACTTGCCAACCTATCGCTTTCATTCTATGGATTTTTTCGTCCAATAAGCGCCCAGATCTTCTCGGCTCCGGACGCCGTGCTGCTTGCGATGTTTCCGTGTTCATCGATCAAGACCCCAGACGGCGTGCCTTGCAGGCCAATACTTTTTGCCAGTTCGCTGCCTTTCGCGGAGACCGCGGGCGACGTGAACCCAAGCGCCTTGACGGCTTCGACATCTCCATCAGCCAAAACAAGAAGATTCGCATCATTCGGCCCGCGCGAGTTTTCCCATTCAGCGACGGCATCTCGCATGTTCACGCAATGCGGGCAAGTCATTCCCCAAAGAATCGCGAGCGTTTTCTTGCCGCCGATCGAACTTGCTGTAACCGTTTCGCCGTTCACCGCCTCAAGCGAAAATTCCGGCACGCGTTCGCCGATCTTTAGCGGTTGCGAAAGCCCGTTCAAGTTCGCGACATACATGTAGTCTTCGGTCAGATCCTTCGACCTCAGGCCTTCGACCAGTTCCCTGATCGCCTTGTCGCCGGTTGTAACGTAGCTCGCAATGTTACCGTTCCGATCGACAAAAAGAGCCGCCGGGGTCCATTGAGCCTTAACCGATTCCGCGACCTCGCGTTTCTCCTGAACGAGCAGCCTGATCGAATCCAGATCGCCGTATTTTTCGCGGTTATCCTCAAGCTTTCCAGTGCTGATGAAAACAAAATCGATGTTCGATCCAAACTCTTTTTGCCAGCCAATGATCTCGGGCATCAAGGCTTTGCACGGGCTGCAATCGGGACTGACAAAAAAGAAAAGAGCCGGACGCATCGCCTCTAGGATCTGGCCACGGCTGACCATCGAACCATCAAGCTCCTTTAACGAAAACTCCGGGAACGGTGAACCGATCGCCAAACCTTCGCTCGGCGGAACCCCTTCATCTCGCTCAACTTGTCCGCCATCTTTCGAGATCAATTCAAGCAGGTCGATCCGCCGAATGATCTCCATCTGTTGATCAAAAATGCGTTTCAAATAAAAAACCGCGACGGCTAACGCCGCCAACACCAGAACCAAAACAACCGTAGATGCCATACCTGTATTGTTATCCGCCAAACTCGCGCCCTGTCCGTCGCTTCCCTGCACAGCCAACACGAGCGCCAAAAGTCCAAAAACTCCGTTCCTTATCAAACTGCTTTTCCCGACCGGTTCGCTGTGGATCTGCCCAAAGCAATGGCAATCCGGCGCGTTACCCTGTGCGATCTGATAGATCATTCCACCGAGAAATACGGCGATCAGAAGAACGGCCAAAACCGCCGCGAACCAAGACGTCGTCACAAACAAAAATAAAAATGCCAAAAACAACTCAAATATCGGCAGCCCTATCCCGATCGGCTTCGCCAGACTGTCGGGCACACCAAATCCTTTGACGGCTTTCTCCGAACCCTCAAGATCCATCAGCTTCCCGATTCCCGCAAGCGCAAAGATCGCGAACATCGCCAATCTAATTATCAGTAGAATCACTTCCATGGCCTAACGCTTCCCCACTCTCTTATCCATCTTGTGCTTCTCTTTCAATCGTATTGGCGTGGCGAAAAATTCGAACGCGTCGCGGAGTCTATTCTCGATGTAACGCAAATAAGAAAAGTGTAATCCCGATTTGTTTCCACCCGATGTAAATAAAACAAAAAGCGGCGGACGCATACCGCCCTGCGTTATGTATTGAACCTTTAAACGCGACACGCCGCCCTTAACCGGCGCCGGAGCAGTACCGCCTTTGGGTTGCAAGATCTTTTCTTCAAAAAACTTGTTTAGGGCCGAGGTCGGAATGCGTTTGTTGCGGCCTTCGTGGGCTTGTATAACGAGCGGCAGCAGCTTCGCGACTCGCTGGCCCGATAGTGCGGAAGTCGTGACGATCGGCGCGTAGTCGAGAAACTTCATTCCCATCCGCACCGTTCGTTCGAACTCGTAAATTGTGTTGGTCTCTTTTTCTTCGAGCGCGTCCCATTTGTTGACGCAGATAATCACCGAGCAGCCGGCATCCACCGCGTATCCGCCGATGTTTGCGTCCAGATGCGTAACCCCTTCCACCGCGTCGATCACCAGTATCGCAACGTCCGCACGTTCAAGAGCTTTTACCGCCATAACGACCGACATTTTCTCGGCCATCTCGACAGTTTTCCCCTTGCGGCGAATTCCGGCCGTATCGATCAGCGTAAACTTCTGCCCGTCAACCTCAAGCTGCGTATCGACCGCGTCACGCGTCGTTCCGGCGATCGGCGAGACGATCACGCGTTCTTCGCCCAAAAGCTGATTCAGCAGCGATGATTTCCCTACGTTGGGCCGCCCGACTATCGCTAGCCGTATCTCGCGAGCATCCGCCTCCGGTTCGTCTTCCGGAAATTCGAGCACCTCAAATATCTTGTCGGTCATGTCGCCGACCGACGTTCCGTGCTCTGCCGACAGCGGCGAGACGTCGAAGCCGAACATATGAAATTCGCCCGCTTCGTCCTCGATCTTTCGCGATTCTGCTTTATTCGCAGCAATGAACACCGGCTTCCCGATGTTCCGCAAATAGACCGAGATTTCTTCATCCAGCGGCGTCACGCCCGCACGTGCGTCAACCACCCAAATGATCGCCTGTGCCGATTGGATCGCAAATCCCGCCTGCTTAAAAATGTTCGCCGGAATTATCGCCTCGTCGTCCGGCACGATCCCGCCCGTATCGACCAGCTCAAATGTCTTCGACCGCCAATCGACCTCGCCATAGATACGATCACGCGTTATCCCCGGCATGTCCCCAACAATAGACCGCCGCGTCCCCGTCAAACGGTTAAACAACGTAGATTTCCCGACATTAGGCCGGCCAATGATCGCAACAAGCGGAAATGACATAACCTACCATCTTACGCATCCACCCGAACGCTTACAACTTGGATGAATTGCCGCTAGAGGCTATTTCAACAACTAAATGAAGCGATTTGTGCATAACGAATCTTTAAGATGGCTTTTTGAGCAATCTCTGGCGCTAAAATATCGCACAAAGGCCTGACCCGTTTTAGATTAATTTACGACCCCTGGTAGCCCGGCTCACGGCATTTGGGGTAGCGGCGCGGTGAAGGAATCTTTAGACTAGTTACCATGAAACCGACAACTGCCGTTCAAACCAGTGAATTGAAACAGGAATGGGCCCGATTGCGCACTGAGCAGCCGCACCTGCGAATTCGCAACGCGGCTGAGAAACTCGGCGTCAGCGAAGCGGACTTGCTGGCGACTGAGATCGGCGAGACCGTAACCCTACTAGAACCGAAGTTTCCACAGATCTTAGGCGAACTGCACCGACTCGGCCGGATCATGGCCTTGACGCGAAACGAGGCGATCGTCCACGAGCGGAAGGGCGAATATAAAAACGTCGAAGTGGTAAAGGGCCATCGCCAAATGGGTCTGGCGGTGAATGAGGACATCGATCTGCGGATCTTTTTCGATCAATGGCGATTCGGCTTTGCCGTGACGAACGAATCGGAATCGAGGACGATGCGATCGTTTCAATTTTTCGATGCTGCCGGAACGGCGATCCACAAGGTCTATTTGCAGGACGAGACAGTGATCGGCGAATACGAACATATAGTTCAGAAATATCGCTCCGTTAACCAGACCACGACGCTCGCGCTCGGGCCACAAGCAGGGAAAGCAGCGGAAACGCCGGACGCCGAGATCAACATTTCGGAATTTCAGCAGGCATGGGCGGATCTTCGGGATACACATGATTTTTTCCCGATGCTCCGGAACTTCGGCGTCGCCCGTGAGCAGGCCCTGCGTCTGGCGGCCCCGGAAATGGCCAGAGAAGTTCGTGTGGATGCCTATAAATTCCTCCTTCAGCAGGCAAGCGAGAGCACCCTACCAATAATGGTATTCGTTGGCAATCCCGGAATCATCCAGATCCACACAGGCAAGGTAGAAAATATCGCGGAAGCCCATGGCTGGTTCAACGTGCTGGACGAAGCCTTCAATCTGCACATCGAACAGAAGAAGATCAGCCGGGCGTGGGTCGTCAAAAAACCGACCGCCGATGGCATCGTGACGAGCCTCGAACTCTTCAACCAAAATGGCGACAATGTGGCTCTCTTCTTCGGCAAGAGAAAACCCGGCATTCCCGAAAGCACAGAATGGCGCGAAATAGTTAACGACTTGCCGGCCTGAGCGGTCGCGTTCGATTTAAACATTAGTGCGTTAACGTCAAAGACTCCGGTGGACGGATTGCTCAGTGGTTCACCCCCGTTGTGGATTGAATGAACATTTGCGAATCACAAAATTGAGGTCATGAAATCGTCGGACGGATCGCATTCAGTGATCAATTTCGGGATGTCGGGAGATATTGCCGTTCAAGGTGATTACGACGGTGATGGAACGACCGATTACACCGTTGTAAGGCCTTCGACCGGAATCTGGTATTTTCTCGAAAGCGAGAACGGTTATCAAGTCCGTTCTTATCCGGGCCCGGTTCTAGGAAGCTCCGATCTACCAGTGCCGGCTGACTACTCATTCTTCACATATCGTGCATTCCGCACCATCTGCTGTTGAACGGCCTGCGGCGTTTATCGGATAATTCGACCAACCCCGGAAATATGTTTCGGCGGCGATCTTTGACAGCGACATTCAAGACGCAAAAAAGCCCATTGTTGTTCGGGTCTGTTCCGTTCGCACCCCTCCGCGCGGAACAAATATCGCGGAATTCGCAAAAACGTCGATGTTTGTTCGGGTGTGTTCGGGTCGAACACTCGAACATCCGAACGAAAATGGGCAAAAACGCCGATTTTGTGAACGTGAGTGAAAAAGGTTCTTACGAATCGGAACGGGCAACAAAAAACCCCGTCCGGCGTTAACCGAACAGGGCAGTTGTTTGAGTTGTCCAGCGACTAGTACTGAACGACCTGTAGGATAGTACCGATGATCGCACTTAATATGCTGTACTTTCCGTTGTTGTATTGCCCGTACTCTGACTGGCGGTAATAACCATCTTCATAACCGCGTCTGAAGCCTTCACGGAAATAGTGGTTGTATTCTTCCAGGCTCACGTAGTAGCTATCGTAGCCGTACGAAGCATCCTGGTAACCATACGATTGCTGCGGGTTATAACCCCAACGGTCGTATCGATCGGCCTGGCCTGAACGGAAGCCTTCTTCATATCCGCGATTGATCGCTTCTTGAAGCATCTGAGCACCGTACTGGCTTGTTTGGTAATAGGAGCCTCCGCGTGAATAGTAATAATTATTCACATAATTGTTGTAATACCGTGCCTGTTGGAGCCGTAGACGATCTTGCTGAATACGCTGCCAATATCGCTGTTGATATTGCAGATATTGCTGCCGACGCTGTTGCTCAAGCTGGCGCTGACGCTGGTCGCGAAGCCGTTCCAAGTTCTGCATGCGCTGGTTGTAAACATTCAACCGTTGCTCCTGTAGCTGCTGCTGTTGGTAACGATCGTACCGAGTATAATGACCACGCGTTGGACGCTGGTTCGTGCGGTCGCGATTCCAGGCCTGCGTCTGTGCCTGCTGCTGCTGACGACGTTGCTGTTCTAGCTGAACCTGCTGTTGTCGACGAGTCTCCTCAGCACGCTGCTGATTCTGCCAACCGGTCTGACGCTGCGTCTGCCTTTGCTGACGTTGCTGTTCGAGCTGAACCTGCTGCTGACGTCGGGCTTCTTCGACACGTTGCTGATTCTGCAGACCTGTCTGGCGCTGCGTCTGCTGTTGCTGCTGACGTTGCTGTTCTAGCCGAACCTGCTGCTGACGTCGGGCTTCTTCATTGCGTTGCTGATTTTGCAAGCCCTGCTGACGCTGTGCTTCAACGCCTTGCTGCTGTTGAGCACGTTGCTGCTCCGCCTGTTGCTGTTGACGAAGCTGAATCTGCTTTTGCTGTTCGGCCTGTCGCTCAGCCTGTCGTTGCTGCCGCTGCTGAACCTGCTGTTGTTGCTGCTCACGGCGTTGAGCGTTCCTTTGTTGCGGCGTTTGACTCTGCTCCTGCTGAGGTTGCTGTTTCGCTTCCTCGGCCTGCTTCGCTTTCTGCTCTTCGCCGCGAGTTCGGTTGCGTTGACCAAGAGCGTCACCGCCAAGTCCAAAAATGATAAGGCCGGCCGCCGTACCGCTTATCAAGATCTCTCTTAGTTTGATTTTTCTCATTATTCCCCCTTGTTTCGCCATCCCGAGCTCGGCGAAGCATTTCCAATGCTATCACTGCAATATGCATTCCAAAGAGAATAACTTGATTATATTAAGGAAAACAGCCAGACAACAGGGATTTCTTAGCTAAGTGAGCACGATATCGTTTAGAAAACGTCCCCGTTAACGGAAATCGTATTCGGCCAAAACTAGCCCGCTTTTGAGAATTCGTATGCAATTTGTACGACCAGCACGTTCTCTCTTATCTCATGCCGAATCCCAACTGCACGCATCTGAAGGTTGGCTGAGTTTTGGATCGGTAGCATGAACGAGACCTTGTCGAGTTTCAAAAGTTCGATCGGATTTACCTTGCGGTCGATTGCCGTCTGCACCATTTTAGCGATCACCGAACCGCCGATCCCGCCCGTTCCGTTGAGATTTACGTTCAAAACGCGCGCTTTTGCGATCAGTCGTTGATTCGCCTGGTCGAACTCGAGATCGATGACCGAATCTGCCCAACCAGAGAAATCGACGCAGCCAATAAATGGCGGATTGTAGCTGCCGTTGAAGGCGAGCGGTGCCGTAATCTTGCCGTCTCGAAACCTAACTGCCGTACGCGTGCCGGCCGTTTCACGCTGAAGCCTGATACTTTCCTTGCACCGTGTGTCGCTTCTGCGTTTAGCAGAGCCATTGAAAGCCGCGTCGACAAACGAAGACTCACCTTGCTCGGCTCGTGTCTCTATCTCAGTCTTTCCGATCGACGCGATAGCAAATTCCGGCGGTCCGCCCGCTTGAAATAACGCATCGACAATCGTTTCGAAGAAATGTTCGCTCAATCCGATCGCGATCTCAGTCTTCTGTGCAGACGTGTTCAAGGGAAAGACAAGTAACGAAAAGGTAAAGACAAGAAACTTGATGTACTTCATATTGGCGGTTCCTTTGGGCGGCAACAATAAGATTCAGACGAGAAAGCAAGCGAATTAGTTGTCACAGGAAATGTGACCTAGAGCCCGGCTTTCACGATGTCGTGCAGACGTAGCAAGCCTATGCACAATCCGCCTGAATCAACTACCGGAAGAACCGAGATCTGCGAAGGCCTGTCCTCCATTATCTTTAACGCATCAAACGCCAGCAGTTCGCTTGTCACAGAAACCGGAGATCGAGTCATCATAAGCTCGGCAGTAAGTTCAGAAAACCTTGTTGGATCGGTTCGCTCGATGGTTCGTCTCAAGTCGCCGTCGGTAACGATCCCAAGAAGTTTCCCCTCCGCATCGATCACATTTACCGCGCCAAGCGACCCATCCGAGATCGCCTTAACGACAGTAAGCCAACCTGCGTTCTCGTCAACGCTCGGGCTCGGATGCATCAACGTCGAAACCAACATCGTAAGCCGTTTTCCCAGGCGTCCAGCCGGGTGGTTCGACGCAAATTCCTCGGGTGTAAGACCTTTCGATTCCATCAGCGTCATCGCCAACGCGTCTCCGATCGCAAGAGCGACCGTCGTGGATGTCGTCGGCGCAAGATTGAGCGGGCATGCCTCACGATCGACCGACGCGTCGAGCACAGCCTCCGACTGCCGAGCCAGCGACGAATCCAAATTCCCGACGATCGCAATGATCGGCACCTTTCTTGATTTGAGTGATGGAACGAGAGCAAGCAGTTCGTCTGTCTCGCCGGAGTTGCTCAATGCGATCACGACATCGCCCGGCCGGATCATTCCGAGGCTGCCGTGAAGTGCGTCTGAAGGATGTACAAAGATCGCCGCTGTTCCGGTGGAAGTCATCGTCTGGGCGATCTTTTGGGCGATCACGCCGGATTTCCCGACGCCGGCAACGATGACAGTTCCGGTGCATGCAGCTAAAAGATCCAAAGCAGATCGTACCGACACATTATCCAGTTTTTCGGCCGAGCGTGCGATCGCTTCAGATTCGATCGCCAAGATGTCTTTGACACGCTCGGGATCTGGTTCGGATGTTCGCATTGTTGCGGTCATAAGCTTATTCCGGGTCGCTTCCGATAGGGATATTCATATCGACAGCGATCTTCCATTTGCCATTCACGATCTTCCAAACCTGAACATAATGGCCATCGCCGATCGTTTTCCCGGCGCGGTCGTGCAGTGTGTACGTGCTGTAATGATAGGCAAGATCCCCGGCTTCTATGAACGATTTTCGTCGCGCGAATTTTACGATCTCTTTGGATCTCCCAAGAAAATTGATAGCCGCCTTCTTGCCTTTCGCCGGTTCATTTCCCCATCTTAAAAGATAAGCGTCGTCTGCAAGATAACTTTCGTACGCCTTTGCCGCTCCTCGTTGCTCAGCCGCGACGAAGAACCCGACCGAAGCATCACCCGCCGAAACGGAAAGTGCAGGTGAACCCGCTGAAACATTTGTCGGTTTCCACGTATCTGGCGTTGTTGAAGGTTTCGATTGATGATAACCGGCATCGAGAGCGGCAAGATACTTCCCATCCGGTTGACGTGCCCAGACCGAGAGATAATGCCCGTACTTGATGTTCGGATCGTCTTTGCCGTTCTCGCGATACTCTGACCAGCCAACACTGTAGCCCAAGACTCCGTTCGACGAAACGCCGATGACGATCGGTTCCCAACGAAGCGATGCCTTTGATTCGGGAAGCTGCGACCATTTTTCGCGGCCATTTACCGGCCCCGGCATGAACATGATGCCAAATGGCGATAAATACTGGATAAATGCCTTATTCATGCCCTTTTCCGCAACAGCTTTTTCGAAGGCCATCTCTGTTTCGAAGATCGCCTGTTCATTGCTTTGTGCAGTCGCAGAAATGCAGAAAAGGGCGACCATCGCTATAGTGAGAAAATGCTTCATCGTTCCGAATTCTAGCACAACTACCGATGCGAGTTATCTGGGAACAACCACCGCTTGTTAGACAGTCTCGACGCGACACCTGCTGGGCGGCCGTACTCGAATCGTTTTGTTCTGTTGCTCCATTGCGGCCAAAGCTAAAACAGTTCGAGATCATTGAAGAATTTGCCCATCTTTGCAACAGCCATTTAGATCAAAAGATCGAACGCGACCGGTTAAAACTACTTTTTGCGGAAAGACGATTTGGCTTGGCAGTCGAAGAGGTGTCGCCTGAGTATTTTGAGACTACGCCCGAATTTCTGTTTCAGAAGCTGAAGTGCGGCTATGTGATCTTGGGTTACTGGGAAAAAGCCACGAACGGCTGGCATATTGCTTTGGTTTACGGACTCGACGGCACCAATGTACTGTTCATCGATCCGAATGCCGCCGCCGGCGGGCAAGGCGTTAAAGACCTCAAATATTTTTCAGCAAGAGGAAACATATTGGTCGTTTCGCAAAAATGGTAATTGTTTAGCGTCAGTTTCGAGGAATAAAACTCGTTTTCTGGTAATCTCTTTCCGCGGTAAAAAGAGTTATAGATATTCTTATTTTCGGAGGCTCACAAAGAATGGCTAGCTTTACAGTTTACGTGAAATATAAAGGCGGAAGTCAGACGTCGTTGGAAAAGGCGCTCATCCTCTTGAACACTTATCTCGGTTCGTTGATTGGCAAACAAAAGGCATTCGACACGTTTAATGCAATGTTGGCCAAAGACGATACAACCCCGGCCCTTAGTGAAACCGATGTGATCGTTTATATGCTCCGAAGTCTCAGCAAAAGCGTTATCTCAAAAAACGGCGGAAGCGTTACGATG
>JBBSKW010000117.1:0-10822 GCA_038256005.1 Pyrinomonadales bacterium | reverse complement strand
TCGATCTCCTCGCTTACGGCCGAGACGCAAAAAAACAAACGGGCCGCGGCCGAGCGTTTGTACTCGCAGGGCGTAGCCCAACTTTCTCGCGACGATTACCAACGCGCATTGAGCTTTTTCGAGAAAGCCGTCGAGATGGATCCGAATTACGCAGAAGCCTGGTATCAAGCCGGATTTTGTTACGGTGTACTTGGGCGTCACGGCGATTCACTCGCTTCATCGAAAAATGCCGCAAAGCTTCGGCCAGAATGGGCGGCAACTTACGTAAACATTGGAATATCTTCGTATGCTCTCGGACAGTTCAATGATTCGGCCGAAGCCTATCGCCAAGCGATCAAATTAGACGATGCCAACCCCGAGACACAATATGGTTACAGCCTCGCTCTTAATAAACTAGGCCGCATTGACGAAGAAATGCTTGCCCTAAAGCGCGTGATTGAAATAAAGCCTGACCATTCAAGTGCGCTTGAGAAACTCGGTCAGGCATATTTTAAGCAAAAGCGATGGGCAAATGCGGCAGAGATATTTGAACAACTGCGAACCTATCGGCCGGACGCCAAAACCTATAACGCTCTCGGTGAGAGTTACGTCGAATTAGGCCGCTCAGACGAAGCTTTGAATGCCTTCAACAATGCCCTTGGTTACGACCCCAATCTTGACCAAGCTCGATTCAATCTTGGGAGAACCTACATAAAAATGGGCAATCGGGACCTCGCGCAAGTGCAGCACGAGATCCTGAAAGCCTCAAGATCCGAATGGGCAGACCGCCTCTTTGTTTTATTGAACCCCTGAAGCATTGAAAGCGTTAGGATTTCCTTTGTTAGCGCTTACCTGCGTATTAGCTGAGCTTGGCAAATTGTTTGCGGGGAATTCGGTTCCGAGAACGGTTTGCGGATCAACGCCATGCGTCGCCGTAAGATTTTGCCCGAAATAACCTTCAACACTGGGAACAGCTGACCAGTTATCATTTGAATTGATCTGATTGGGGTTTCCGGAATTAACACTAAAATTGAAGTTTCCATTTAAAAGATTTGCGCGAGCATTGTTGGCTTTTACCGAGCGAGTGGCAGATAAGAATGAGTCTGTTGTATTCCGGTCTTCGGTTAACGAACCAATCACTATAAACAAACTTACAAACAGTACGGCTGCCGACATTCGGTTAAACCGTCTGAAACGAGGGGTTGAGCGGGGTGATCCCATCTTGGGGTGCATATTAGGCTTTTCCTTAATTGATTTGATTTTTCCGGCTAGGAAGTAGCCGAAACTCTGACGTAGAAAGGAAGGATCGAATCGATCCTGAGGGAGCCTAGTTAAAGTGGGATACCGAAAGACTAGTTCAAATCAAGATATAAGTCAACAAGTTTTTACATGGACAAACACTATGGCGGTTGCCGATCTACAATCCGCCAACCAGAGGATTTAGGTCGCACACGAAAGCGTCGCGGCTACAGACCGAATAGTATCGAACAAAAACTCAAAATTCGTCTACCAGATCTGTAACGTGTTTACTTACAATGTTTAACCCCTGTGGCACGAACGTTGCCTTGTCATACCTGTGAGGCGAAGAATTTGCCTGACTAAGAAGCTCCGAAAAGGGGGAAATGGAAATGATCAAGAAATATTTTGCAGCATTTATGATGATGGCTATGATGGCAGTAATGGTGCCAATGCTTTCAACTTCGGTCGAAGCTCAAAAGTATCGCAGCCGAACGACATACAAAAAGCCGAGCGTCTATAAACGACATCGTAATCTGATCAATATCGGTATTGGTACCGGTGCAGGCGCCTTGATCGGCGCATTGATCGGCGGTAAGAAAGGTGCTCTGGTCGGTGCCGGAGCGGGAGCCGGTGGAAGTGCACTTTACAGCTATGTCTTTAACCCAAAGTCGAAGCGGTATGAACGACGTTACTATAGGCGTTAATATCTATTATTGAACCGGGGAATTGTGGTGAAGTCGAGTAACTCGGCTTCACCTTTTTTCGTTGTGTTACAGTCCGAACTGCCGCTTAATGCGTTCAAACTCCGCATCTTCCGCTGCTTTTTCGGCTTTAATAAGACGTTTTTTCTTCGACAACTTATTTGGATCGACCGTTTTTCGTTCGCGTTTCGACGGAGTAGGCTCGGATACCGCGGTCGATTTCAACTCCCCGACCAAATAAACTACTGGCTCATCCCCAATTACACGAGCCGTATGGTAAGCGTTCGCCGGCAAGAAATCGCGATCGCCTGGTCCAAGCACAAATCGACCAAGATACTCCACGTTTATCTCTAAAGTTCCAGAAACGATCCAGTGGGATTTAGGATGATTAACCTTTTGGGAACCTCTGGAGGTATTAGGTAAGTCAGCCCATTGCTGAACTGCATACCCATCCTGCGACAATTGCAGCCAAAGCATCGCCGGATTCGGTGGATATGCCTGGGACCATTTCTCGATATGATAATTGGTAATCATCTTCACCCCGCACGCACGAATGTCCTAACGATTTTCCAATATTCGGGAAAAAATAAAAAGCCCGGAGTCGTGAAACATCCGGGCCAAGAACTGAGAGGAGGGCCTCAGTTCAAACGGTCCCTCAAGAAATCTAGTAGGTATATGTGTTTGCTCCGATCATCACCTCGGCGATTCGCTGTCTTGCTGCGATCGTATTCACGGGCGAATTGTTCTTTGTAAAACGTTTAAGCGCGACGAGCATCGTTCGGCCTTCGTCGCCTTCCGCGATCGCTGCGATCGTGTTGCGAGCTTTCATTTCGATTCTCTGGATCGCGTCGTTACAATAAACGCTCGCCATATCGATCTGCCGCCCGGCTGATTCCTCGCCGTTCTTTTCGGCAAGTTTCTTTGCACGCAGGATCGCAGTTTCCATCTGATAAGCGTCCATTATAATGTCGGCACAATTGATCAAAACCTCTTGCTGTTCAGCTAGTCCGGCCATATATTTCTGCGCGGCGGTTCCCAACACCATCAAGGCAACTTTCTTTGCGTTATTCGCTAATTTGGTTTCGTCCGCAAGCAGGCTTGTGTCGTCGTCGAACGACATTTGCGGATTGAGGATCTCATCCTGCAAGGCCTTTGCGGCTTGGAGCAGCCCAAGCTTGCCTTTCATCGCACGCTTCATCAATTGCCCTGGAATCAGCATGCGGTTGATCTCATTCGTGCCTTCGAAAATGCGATTGATGCGAGAATCGCGATATGCCTTCTCAGCCGGATAATCGGCCGAATAACCGTAGCCGCCATAGATCTGCACCATTTCATCGACGACGAAATCGAGCGATTCGGAACAAGCGACCTTATTGATCGACGATTCAACAGCGTACTCTTCGATCGACTGCAATTTCTTCGCAGCGTCCGCACCGTCGCCGATCAACGCATCGATCATTCCCACGGTGCGGTACGTTATCGATTCCGCTACCCAAGTGCGTATCGCCATCTCCGCAAGCTTGTGTTTGATAGCGCCGAATGACGAAATAGGTTTGTTGAACTGATGCCGTTCGTTGGCATAGCGAACTGCTTCGTGAATCGCGAGTTTCGCTCCGCCGGTCACCGAAGCACCGAGTTTAAAGCGTCCGACATTCAAAACATTGAACGCGATCTTTGCACCGTCGCCAACATTGCCGATCAGGTTGCCAACCGGGATCTTTGCGTCAGACAATATCACGGCGGTGGTCGATGAAGACTTGATACCAAGCTTGTGCTCTTCATTCCCCGGACGGCAGTTTTCCGAACGCGGAACGAGGAAGCAAGAGAACTTTTCTTTCTCGCCATCTACCTTTGCGAAGACCAGGTACACATCGGCAAAACCGCCGTTCGTGATCCACATCTTCTCGCCGTTGAGCACATAATGTTGGCCATCTTCCGTCAGTTTCGCAACGCATTTTGCTCCGAGAGCGTCTGATCCCGAGCTCGACTCCGTCAAGCAATATGCCGAAACCATCTCACCGGAAATGATTCCCGGAATCCATTCTTTCTTGAGCTCTTCGCTACCCCAATAAAGTATCGGAAGCAGGCCGATCGAGGTTTGAGCACCGTATGTTGAGCCAAATCCGCTACCGCGGCCTACCATTTCTGCGATGATCGCACCGGTCGTTTGATCGAGCTCCATTCCGCCGAGTTCTTCAGGAATGTTCGCACCCAGAAGTCCGAGCTCGCCCGCCTTCTTTAAAAGTCCTCGTGCGATCTCCCAATCGTGGCCTTCGAGTGCGGGCAGATTAGGAACCACTTCGTTATCGATATATTCCCGGCAAGTTTCGCCGATCATTCGATGCTCGTCGGTAAAATCTTCAGGTGTGAACACCTCGGCGGTAGTCTGTTCGGCGATCAAAAACTCGCCGCCTTTTACATATTCTCTTTCCATTTGTGGTTCCATTGGTGAATGCTCCTCTAACTTATTTCGGGGAAGTATAGCATAAAATATCATAATGAATGAACACTCATTCATTTATTTCCACCGATTTTTCATGCTCTGCCATTTTTTAGATCTAGATCGCTTCCGGCATTTTTGCGTAAAAGATGTTGTGTGTGACTGGCCTTGATCAGGTCGACGGACAGGTTTCATTCAAATGCACACCCGAAAAGTTTGCCGTACTTATTGAGCTGGATGGGATTATTCCGGCTCCTAATGTTGCTCGATATCACTGGGTCGAGGTGCAGCGTGCGGATGTGACCAGCGATGCCGAGTTAAAGACACTCATCAAGATCTCGTAAGAAATGGTCCTCGAAAAACTGCCGAAGAAGAATCGCGATTCGCTCAACTAAAACTTCCAAAAATTAGTTCACATCTTTGCCACATCGAATTAATCAAATAGCAACCAAAGTTTAATTCCGAATTCATCTCTCAGTCTTACACTCCTCAATTACTCATTTGAAATGAATGCAAATGCTCGATTTCGACGAGCTGCGTTTAGGCCGAACTTCTTAATTTTCAAGTTAAAAAGCAGCGGTCGAACGGGTTAATGCAGTTACTTCATAACACTGAATAAGAGGACACAATGAATTCTAGAACCAATTCGATCGGACTATTTCACCTCAGCATTTTGCTGATCGGCATGATCTGTCTTTTACCGTTTTCGGCATCGGCCCAATCCGAAACGGCAACAGTCTTGGGTACCGTCAGAGACGCGAACGGAGGTGCTGTCACAGGAGCTTCTGTGACGCTCAAAAATATCGGCACAGGCATCTCCGTCGCGACGACGACTGATTCCGGCGGCGATTACCTCTTCAGCAACTCCCGCATCGGCAACTATCAGATAACGGTTGAAGCGAACGGCTTTGACCGAACCGTTGCGGAAAGTATCAATCTTTCGATCAACGCCCGCCAGCGTGTTGATCTTACGGTGCAAGTCGCTTCGACCGCGGAGACCGTGATGGTTACCGGTGCTGCCGACCTGCTCGAAACCGATTCAAGCGTTCGGGGGCAGGTTGTTCAGCGCCAACAGATCGTTGCACTTCCGCTCAACGGCCGTTCTTATGCGAATCTCGCGTTGCTCGCTCCGGGCGTTCGCGAATCGCACACGAACAGCTCGATCGGCGGCGGTGGACGCGAAGCTGCATTCAATGTAAACGGCCTTCGTGCGACGATGAACAACTTCCTGCTTGATGGCGTGGATAACAACGCTTATGGAACAAGCAACCAAAGCTTTTCGAGCCAGGTCGTGCAGGTATCGCCGGACGCGATCGCTGAATTCAAGGTGCAAACGAACACCTACAGCGCCGAATTCGGCCGCTCGGGCGGAGCGGTCATCAACGCTACGTACCGCAGCGGAACGAATCGCTTTCACGGCTCGCTTTGGGAATTTCACCGCAATAAAGTACTTAACGCGACCGGCTTCTTCAAACCTGTCGGTGGCAAACCGCCACTGATTCGAAACCAATTCGGCTTTACGTTCGGCGGCCCGATCATCAAAGACCGCACATTCTTTTTCGGTGATTACGAAGGCTTTCGACAGATTCAAAAGAATCTGGCTTTTTCGACAATTCCCACACTTGCTCAGCGACAGGGAATTTTCTCGGTAGCGGTTCGTAATCCATTGACCGGAACAGTGTACGCCGCTGGCACGCCGGTGCCGATGACGTCTTTCGCACAACGTGTTCTTAACGATCTGCCGCAGCCGACGACGTCAGGTGCTTCGCAGAACTATCAAGAGCTGGTCGAGAATAAACAGTTCAACGACAAATACAATTTCCGTATCGACCACAAATTCAATGATGCTTTGAACATCTTTGGCCGCTGGAGCTATCGCGATTCGAATGCGTTCGAAGGTCCGAATATTCCGGGGCCGTCGGGCAGTAACCAGAACGGCTTTGTGGATATTTTGAACAAACAGCTGTCGCTCGGCGGAACTTACGTTCTCAGCAATGCGTCACTATTTGACCTGCGTTTCTCGTGGTCGGCAATCAAAGCGGGTAAGCGTCCACCGCTCACAGGCGGGCCAAGCATGTTTGAACTCTACGGCATTACTGGATTGCCCACCGATCCTTTGGTAACCGGTGGCTTGACCACGCAGACGATCGGCGGTTTTTCGCAGCTTGGTCGTCAGGCAACCAACCCGCAGTTTCAAGACCCGACGAACATCAACATTCGTCCAAGCTACACATTCAACGTCGGACAACACAATATCAAGGTCGGTTACGAATACCTGGCAGTGAACACCGATGTTCAGGATACGAATCCTTTGATGGGAATCGATTCCTACAGCGGACAGTTTAGCCGCCCGACCGGGGCTGCAGCTAATAACCTTTACAACCTCGCTGACTTCATTTTCGGGACGCGAAGCCAATATGAATTGGCGGATCTCACGATCGCGGAAATGCAGCAGCGTTTTCACTTCGCCTATATTCAGGACGACTTCAAGGTGAACAATCGCCTCACGCTCAACCTCGGTCTGCGATACGAGTTTGGCTCGCCGTACTACGAAAAGAACAATCGCCTTTCGAACTACGATCCGGTGACCAATTCGATCATTCTCGCAAGCGATGGTTCGTATTACGACCGAGGCCTAGTTGATCCGGATTACAATAACTTTGGGCCGCGACTTGGTTTTGCTTACAAACTCTTCGACAAAACGGTGCTCCGCGGTGGATATGGGATCGGATATTCATTTTTGAACCGGTTGGGTAGTGCCGATATCTTAGGCACGAATTTCCCGATAATTACGCGTGCTGCCGTGGCCCAACGTGCACCTGATGCGGTACTGAATCCGCTCTGTATCGGTGACGTGTATGCCGCGAACTGTTTCCGAACAACGCAGCAGGGTTACCCGACCAGCCAATTGCCGAATAACGTAACGCTGTATATTCCGCGTGATAACAAAACGGCAAGCATTCAAAACTGGCAGTTCTCTGTTCAGCAAGAGATCTTCGGCGACATGGTTCTTGAAGTTGCATATGTCGGCAACAAGGCCAGCGACACCGTTCTGCTCGCCGATCTAAATCAGGCCCGGCCGCTGACAGTTGCCGAAGCCGCACTTCCTGCTGCTCAACAGCCTTCGCTTCAAGCTCGTCGCCCGATCGCGAACTTCGGTTCGATCTCAGCGGTGCTTCCTGAAGGTTTTTCAAACTACAATGCTTTGCAAGTAAAACTCGAACGCCGGTTCAGCCGTGGGCTGTATTTCCTGAATTCGTTCACGTGGTCGAAGGCGATCGACAACGGTTCACAGGTGCTCGAGGAGCCGAATGGAAACACAGGCACGCCGCAGAACGTGTACAATATCGCTGCCGATCGAGGAATAGGCGCTTACGATCAGCCGTTTAACAACACGACAAGCTTTGTTTGGGAAGTTCCGATCGGACGAGATCGTTGGATCGGCGGCGGTATGAATGGCGTGCTTGACGCTATCATCGGCGGTTGGCAGCTAAACGGCATCAACACAATGACCAGCGGCCAGCCGATCAATTTCCGATACGGCCCATCGCCGGTAACGAACAACTTGCCTTCGTTTCTCGGCGGGGTCGCGTTGAGGCCGAATGTGACCTGTGACCCTACGAATAGCGGTGACCGGGCAAATCCGACACGTGAATACTTTAACCCGTCGTGCTTTTCACGACCGCCGGTGACAGCTCCGTTTGGAAATGCGGGACGAAATATTGCTCGTAGCAACAGCTATTTCAACCTCGATCTTGCCCTGCAAAAGCAGTTTCGAATTCCGATAACGGAACAGACCAGACTCGATTTCCGGGCAGAATTCTTTAATCTTTTTAATAAGACGAACTTTCAGGCGGCCAATTCAGACGTCGGTCAGATCACGTTCAATTCGGGTGGACAGGTCGTGAGTACGGGGAGCTTCGGTGTAATTAACAGCAGCTTTTCGGCGAGACAGATCCAGTTAGCGTTGAAGTTTACGTTTTAGCAACTGATGGCGGAAGGGCTGAGTGCCTTTCCGCCATTTTTATTACAATTATGAAAATGAAGATCTTAATTTCTCTATTTATCACCTTACTCCTTTCGCTTTCCTCCATCAGCCAAACGACTCGATTCGTCAGTATCGAGGGACATCGGGGTGCTCGAGGCTATCTTCCGGAGAACACGATCCCATCGTTCAAGCTTGCAATCGATCAAGGCTCTGACACGATCGAGCTTGACGTAGTGATCACAAAAGACAAGAAAGTCATCGTTTCCCACGAGCCGTACTTTTCCTCTGTCATTTCGCTTGATCCTCAGGGCAAAAAGATCGCCAAGGAATCTGAGCGCGAGCACAATATTTACAAGCTGACGTTTGAGGAGACGAAGAAATACGACGTCGGCAGGATCGGCAATGCAGGCTTTCCCGAACAGAAGCCGTTGAGGGTTTACAAGCCATTGCTCTTTGAGGTCTTTAAAGAAATCGAGAAATACACTAAGTCCAAAAAGATCGCTCGTGTCCGTTACAATGTCGAGGTCAAGTCTTCTCCTGAAGGCGACGGTACATTCCAGCCGCCGCCGCCGGAATTTGCCGCTCTCGTCATGGCAGACATAGCCAAAGCCAAATTACAGGATCATGTTATTGTGCAGTCGTTCGACGTCCGTCCTCTGCAAGAAATACGGAAGACACATCCTAAACTTGCTCTGGCATTGCTCGTCGGTAATCCGGAAGGTGCCGAGAAGAATTTGGCCAAGCTTGGCTTCGTTCCTGATACTTACAGCCCGCATTTCTCGCTCGTCAACGAAGCTCTCGTAAAACTCTGCCGCGAAAAAGGAATGAAGATCGTGCCTTGGACCGTGAACGAAATTGCCGATCTTGAAAAGATGAAAACATTTGATCTCGACGGCATCATCACTGATTATCCGGATCGCGCAGTCAAGGTATTTCGAAAATAGTAGACGCTAAATGACAATCGTTGGTTTTTCGGTAGAATTATCTCAATGATAATCGCCATCGATGGTCCATCAGGCGCCGGGAAGTCGACATTGGGCAAAATGCTCGCTAAAGAACTTGGGCTCCTTTACTTGGATACAGGAGCGATGTACCGCGCCGGTGCGATCGCCGCGATCCGTGAAGGCGTGTCGTTTCAAGACCAATTGGCTGTCGCGAATACGATCGCAGATTCACGGATCCAATTGACGGGTGAGCCGGATTCGCTGAAAGTTTTGCTCGATGGCAACGATGTGTCGGCAGAGATCCGGACGCTTGAGGTCGCACAGGCGGCGTCGATCGTTTCCACCAATTCCGCCGTTCGGCGACGGATGGTTGAACTTCAACGCGAACTAGGTGAACAGGCACCGAATGGTTGCGTGCTCGAAGGCCGCGACATCGGCAGTGTTGTTTTCCCAAAAGCCGACATCAAATTTTTCCTGACCGCAAAACCTGCCGCTCGAGCCAGCCGTAGGTTTGAAGAGGATCAGGCTAAAGGCCGGACAGCGACTTACGACCAAACGCTCGCCGAGATAAACGAACGCGACGAACGCGACGTCTCGCGCGACGATTCGCCGTTGACGATCTCGGATGACGCAGTCGTCATCGATACAAGCGAACTCGACCTAACGGAAGTTTTTGAACTGATGCTTGCGAAAGTACGTGAAAGGAAAAGTGCGGCTGCCTAATTTTACATTCAAACGCGAAGCTTACATTATCGCGGCGATATCCTTCTTGCCGGTTCTTATCGGTTTGATCGCCGGCTTTATTTATTTGGCGATCAGATACTAAGCCAGTAATGCACGAACGACTGGTAACGATTTAGGGAATTAGTGCATTCGCGGCTGACTCCTAATTTACGTCCTAATTCAAAATAGTTTGACTATCGAGCTTGCAATAGCTAACATCAAAAATTGCTTTTTGATATGCTCCCGTAGCTCAGTTGGATAGAGCGACGGCCTTCTAAGCCGTAGGTCGCACGTTCGAGCCGTGCCGGGGGTACCAACGCTTATATATCTCAAATTTGGGATGTATACATGGCGGCTATAGTTCAGTTGGTTAGAACGCCTGATTGTGGTTCAGGAGGTCGTGGGTTCGAGCCCCACTAGCCGCCCCATTTTTTACTTTCCACTCCTATCAATTCAGGATCAAACAGAATTTCGATCACTTTTCTGGCTAGATCCTCTACGTCTTGAAACAGGCCAATCCCTAATAAGAATTCTGCGAATGCTTGGAAAAGGTTACAATGTCCCTTAATGAACAGCTTGAAGATAATTTCACTCATTATCGTTCTGTCGGTTGCCGCTTTTGGAAACGCCGGGCCGGCGGATCCGTTCGTGAAAGACGAAGTGTTGATCAAGACCGACCTCGCAGCAAATTCTCTTGCCTTTCGACAGCTGGAACTGGCCGGCGGCGATCTGATCGAAAGCTTGGGGAAAACAGGTTGGTCGCGGGTTCGGATAGTGAATGGCAAAGGGGTTGAAAGTGCGATCGCGG
>JBBSKW010000116.1:0-11055 GCA_038256005.1 Pyrinomonadales bacterium | reverse complement strand
CAACGTCCAGCCTAACCGCTCGCGGTTCTGCCAAACAAAAGCATATGCTTCCGTTTCATCATCGCCTAAAAGATGTCTTGCTTCGTGGAGAAGGATCATGGCCCGTTCAGTGTCGTCAGCAGCCTTAAAATAAAAATCGCTGTAAATCGTTACGATCTGAAACGGAAAATTGGTCGCTGCGTACGCTCGTTCATTATCGTTGAGTGCATTTAACCAATGATCACTTCGGCGAAAAGTAACGACATTCCGCAAAAGGAAGACCTCGCGATCGAAACCTCTGTCGTCCAGGTATTCGATTGCGCTATCGAGATCTTTGCGTTCGTAATCCATTATCGGTTGCGACGTCGTTACCAGCGACAAATACAGGACGACGATCGCCAAAACAGATGACGTGGCGTGATTGGCTATCGTTTTGAAAATCTTTTTGGCGATCGGCATGCGGGCGGGAACACGAAGGTTTCCGTGTATTAAACATTGTAAAACACGGAGTAAGAGTTTGGCAATAGACCATTTTTTCTCAGTTACATTTCTGGTATGTTTTGAAAAGGCGGCGTCTCGGCTTCAAGCACGATAATGCTCGATTCCGCCACTGATTTCCAGATCGACCTTTCCCGTTGAATAGGCATAGTCCAAATGTGCGATCGCTTCAGAAATTGCCAGGTAACGATGTACGCCATGGTCGAATGAATTCGCGAAAAGCTCTCGGGCTATCGAATATGCGGTCGCGTTTGAATTAGATACCAATGAAAGAACGCGCTTCTGCCTATCGTCGATAGCGCGGACGTAGCGGTTGAAGATCTCCTCAAAATCGGTGACTGGCTCTCCATGTCCTCCATGTACCAAAGTAGGTTGGTAGCTCCGAATCCGAGCAAGGCTGACCAAATATTCAGCAAGCGATTGAAATCGTTGATCAGGATCAAGCGGATCAGGGGCAAGCATCGGGTTAGGTGTTATCCTTTTCAAGACACAGTCTCCACAAATGAGAGTACGGTTTGCCTCTCGTGCGAAAGAGCATGAACCAGGCGTGTGTCCGGGCGTGTGCAAAACGGTGAGCGAACCGGTTTCGAATTCGAGCTCCATTTCGTCTTTTAGAGGAGCAAATTCGCCGTCCTCGAGTGCATCCGTCAAAAGGCTGACTTCGTCATAAAGGTTGCGCATCTCATCAAGCACGTTCTTTGGAACGCCGGACCGAAGAAGTAATGAATGTTGATGCTCTTGTGCAAGACGGCCGAAGAGGTGTCCGGTCTCCCATTCATGGACGAGTATCTGGGCATTTTTCGCTTCATCACGAACCTGCTTAGCGAGGCCGCAATGATCTTCGTGGGCATGTGTGAGTACGATGCGTCGAATGTCCGCGAACTGAATTCCATTTTCGCCAAGTTTTGACCGAAGAATTTCCGCGGCAGCCTGTGTCTTGGGGCCTACGTCTATCAAAGTAACAGGATCTTGCTTGATCAGATAAACATTTACATCCCCAACGTAAAACGGGGTTGGAATTGATAGCGGAATGATTTGCATTGCGGATATTGGATCGCGGTTTCGGATTTCCTCGAACCGTGATCGTAAAGGGTATAATAACTTTGCGTCCACAATATGAACAAACGATCCTCAATCGCTATCGTCGGGGCCGGTCCGGGCGGAACCTGTCTTGCGATTCGACTTGCGATGGCGGGATTTGGCGTGACTTTGATCGAACGCGAGAAATTCCCTAGACAAAAACTTTGCGGTGAATTCATTTCTCCTGAATGCCAGCGGCATTTCTCGGAACTTGGTGTTCAGGAGACGATGCTTGCAGCGGGCGGCAAGTTATTGGTAGAGACGCGTTTCTTCGCCATGAACGGCAGCTCGGTATCGATACCAAGCGATTGGCTTAGTTCCGGTGGACTTGCTTTAAGCTTAAGTCGGGCGGAAATGGATCGGATTCTCTTCGATCGAGCGAGATCATTAGGTGTCAACGTGGTCGAAGGCGCCAGAGTCATCGAGACCAATCTGTCGCATGGTCAATTGAGCGGGATCAAGTTTCGGCGTTCAGATGGTCATATCGATTCGCTTTCCGCTGGAATGTATGTAGACGCGACCGGACGCTCAGCCACACTTTCAACCTTGATACAACGAACTGATGGCACTCGTGAGTCTGCGACAAAAAGACCTATAATCCTCGCTTTCAAAACCCACTTCATGTCTGCCAAGATTTCTGATCGCTGTGAGATATATTCGTTCGACGGAGGTTATGCCGGCCTAAGTCCGATCGAAAACGGTCTATCGAATCTTTGCTTAATGATAAAGGCTGATTATGCTCGTGCAGTGGCGAATTCGCCTGATCGCATAATGGCCGAACTTTTATTTGGAAATCCACAGGCAAAGAAGGCTCTCTCGTCCGCGGTCCCGGAGGGCCGATGGTTGAGCTCCGCTATTTCGCACTTCGGTCCTCGCGTGTTCACACCAATTCCTAATGTATTTCGAATCGGAGATTCAGCAGCATTTATTGATCCGTTCACAGGAAGCGGCATGCTAATGGCGATGGACAGCTCCGAACTGCTCGCAGTAGCGATAATTGCCAATTCTTATGAAACAAAAGCGATCGGTGCTGCGTATCAAAAAGGTTACAACGAGCACTTCGGTGGTAGGCTCAAGATCTCTTCCGCAATTAGGCACGTCGCGTTCCGACCCAAATTTGCTAATTTCTTCGTTCGTGCATTAGCTTTAAGCAAGGGACTAAGAAGATGTTTAGCCCGTGCGACGCGAAACTCGAGAGCCGCGGCTGGAAAGTGATGCGAAGGCATCAAAGCCCTTGTTTTTGCTTGCCTTATCGCAACAATTGATATAAAAACAACAAAGCTTTTCTTATCTGTAATATCGTCTAACGACATTCAGCCCGGGCACTAAAAGTATAAAGCCGAAAGTGTCCCCTCGCATTTGGCAAGTTCGAATGATTCTTGCTCGAACCGCTGAAGATCGCAGACTCTCAAGGAGAACAAAAATGAAATTTTTATTGGAATCGATTTCGACCTTTTCGAAACGGTCGGCCGGATTCCTTGTCTTGCTGGTGGTCAGTTCGATGATCCTATTCGGACAAGCACAGTCCGCTGCCGCCGATCTTTCCGGTGTGGTTGTCGACCCTAACGGCGCCGTAGTTCCGGGAGCGGTCGTAACGGTCCGCAATCTTGCAACCAACATTGCTCGTACCACGAACAGCAGTGACGATGGTTCGTATCGTTTTATTGCGTTACCTCCCGGCGAATATGAGGTGACAACCGACGCCGCGACATTTAAAAAGATTTCTATCTCACCGATCAGACTCACCGTCGGACAAAGCGCTGAACTTCGCATAAGTCTTGAGGTCGGTGCGGCGGACGCGATCGTCACCGTCACCGGCGACGATGTGAATCTGATCGAAACGACGAGAACCACGGTTTCATCTACGATCGATCAACAGCGAATCGAAAATCTTCCGATCAACGAGCGAAGTGCGACCGGTTTTGCCTTAACGCTCTCGACCGTCGGGCGCGATAATGGCAGGCCGATCGGACCAGCTCCGACGTCAGGATTGAACATCGGCGGACAGCGCGGCCGTTCGACCTTGGTACAGGTTGACGGTGCTGACTTTACAGACAATTCGGTTAACGCGGCCCGTTCGACGGTTTCACAGGAAGCTGTTCAGGAATATCAGGTTGCGACCAACTCATACGCACCCGAGTTTGGCCGTGCGACCGGCGGCATCGTTAATGTGGTCACTAAACGTGGTACGAACGAATACCGCGGAAACCTCTTCGGTTTTCTTCGCGATAAAAGCATTCAAGCGCGCAACCCTTTTGCTCCGGTGGCAAAACCGGATTTCCGCAGAACTCAATTCGGCGGAACGATCGGCGGACCAATTATCAAAGATCGGACATTCTTTTTTGCTTCGTACGAAAGAAGACAGCGTGACGAATCGGGGTTCTTTACCAGCGACCCCTCGCGAGGACTGACTTCCACGATCACGGTCGGTGCTCCGATCCTTCCGTTTACGCAAACATTCACAGGCTTGTCTTCGGCACAGGCAACACGAGTGAATCAGTTGCTTGCTTCCGGAAATCCGTCGTTCATTCAGGCAGCGGTCGGTTATCTATATCTCGCGTCCAGCGGCTCACAAACGGCACTCACGGGGATCAACAATTTGTTGAGTCCCGGCGCTCCGATATCACCGATACCGGCCGGACAACAAGTGGGTCCCCGTTTCTTTCTTTCTGCGGCACCGGTACCAGCCGGCACCATAGGCACAAACGGCCTGCCGATCGCTTTTCGCCCACTAAACGACCTGCAGCGAATTTTCCCGATCACCGAACGAACTAATTTCTTCTCGGTCCGGGCCGATCACAGTATCAATGCAAACAACCAGTTGACGATGCGTTTCGGCTACAATCCGGGCACCGTCACGGGTATCCAGGTCGAATCTCAGAACCAGTCGCTCGGCCAGAACGATTTCTCAAGAACCGGTATTCAGGAACTAAAAGATACGTCGTTCTCGGTTGGACTCAATACGTCGATCGGAGCAACTATGGCTAACGAGTTCAGGTTCTCGTTCGGTCAGCGAGACACGACGTTCAAGTCGCAGAACGGTGAGGCCGTTGCGTTCAACATTTCTGGAACTGCATTCATCGGCCGCGAGCTTTTCTCGCCGGTTGACCGAACGGAACGAAGATTTCAATTCGCCGATAATTTCACAAAGGTTTGGGGTAACCATACATTCAAGTTCGGCGGTGATGTCAATTTCATTGAAATTCCAAGTGCTGTGTTCGAACTAAACTTTGCCGGTCTTTTCAATTTCGGTCCGTTTGCTGCGGGAAATCTCAATCCTGCATTCGGTGCACTCGGCCTGCCTGACTTTACCCCGGTTCAATCGTATGGCCTTGGGCTGCCTTCCACCTACGTTCAGGGATTTGGCGATCCGGTAAGTAAGATCAAAAATCGTCCGATCGCTTTCTTCGGGCAGGATTCGTGGAAGATCCATCCGCGTCTGACCATTAATTACGGCATTCGTTACGACGTTGAGTTTACAGAAACAATTCAGCCGGTCGATTTCAGAGATCCGCTTTCCGGTATTAGTCTCACATCGGCGGACCTCTTGGCGGCACAAGATGTCTTGGGAGTCCAACAGGGCATTCCTCGCGACAACAACAATTGGGCTCCCCGGTTCGGTTTTGCATATGATGCTTTCGGCAATGGAAAGACCGTTATCCGCGGCGCCGCAGGCCTGTTCTATGACCATCCGCTTCTCGCCGTCGCGTTCAATTCCGACATCGCCGATGCTGCCCAACAGCAGCAGGCTGTTCTTACGGCAGGAAGCCCGGTTCCGATCAATACAACGACCGGTGCGCCCACGCTTCTTAATGCGGCATTAGTTTTCCAAGGAACTGTTTGTGGAAACCAAGGGTCGAACGCGGCATTATGTGCTTCGTACGGCAACCCTGTCACTCCGGGTGTTGCGACAAGCTCGCAATATCAGTTTGGCCGTCAGCGGTTCAACGACCAGACCTTCTCCGGCTTTGGTGCTGTTCTGCCGTTTACGCTTCCCATCGCGAAGGACTTTGAATATGCATACGCAACGCAGGCCAATTTCACGGTCGAACAGCAGTTGATGCGGAACATGTCTTTGTCGGTGGGATACATCTTCGTTGGTGCACGGCATCTGCCGCATCCGACCGATCTGAATACGCCCAACACGGCTTTGCAGATACAGAACTATCGACGATGCTTCGGTAGTGACCCGACAACAACGCAGGCGGTCTCAACGGTCAACCCGGCTGCGTGTACGGCTCCTGGAACATGGGTCAACGTCATTCCTGGCGTCATCTCGATCAACACAACGACCGGTCAGGGCGTGATAGCTCCGGCGGTCGCTAACTTCTTCCGGCCGAACGCTCCGAACTACTTTTTGGCGAGTGCTCTTTCGGGCGGCGCAGTTACTAAAGCTGTTCTCGACAATGCCTTGGCGGCTTCAAACACGTTGCGAACACCGGGTGTGATATCGCCTTTCGGTGCGGTCAATGCACAGATCTCGGATGGAAATTCGAGCTACAATGCGTTGAATGTAGAACTTAACCGCCGCTTTGCGAATAACATCGCTTTCCGCGGTTCGTACACCTGGTCGCACTCGATCGATGATTCATCCGATCTGCAAACCCTGCTGATCGCACAGGACGTGAACCGCTTCAATCTTGAAAAAGCGGATTCACTGTTCGATCAACGGCATCGATTCGTTTTCAGCGGCGTACTTACGTCGCCGGACGGTTGGAGAAGGTCGGATTCGATGTGGAAGAAATTCCTCGCCGATTTCACGGTTGCACCGATCATTGAGATCTCTTCGGGGCGTCCGTTCAACATCATCACGAATGCCGATACCAACAACGATCAGTCGTCGCAGACCGACCGTCCAAGCGTCGCTGCTGATGGCTCGCTTTGCGTTCCCGGCCGGCCGGGTTGCACACCGTTGATCACTGATGGCCGATTCTCGATCGGAAACCTGGGCCGAAATCGCGGTATCACGCATTCGTATGCTTCCTTCGATCTGCGTCTTTCGCGTGCATTTCGCTTTGGCGAACGGTACAAGCTGGACGTTATCGCGGAAGGCTTTAACCTCTTCAATCGGTTCAACGAAGGCTCGGCTTCGCCGTTCATTGAAGCTGTCAACGAATTTGGAACCCGAAGCGGCAGCAAGTATTTCAGCCGCCCGACCGCGTCATTCGACCCGCGTCAATTCCAACTCGGTGTAAAATTCGCGTTCTAACAGATAGCGAATTCTCGATAATCAAAAGCCTGTTTCTGATCTAACGATCGGGAACAGGCTTTTTACATAGATCGCGAAAACTGCGATCTTTGTTCAGTTTGCAATGTGTCCGAACTGAACACACCTGAACAAGAATCGGCGTTTTTGCCCATTTTTGTTCCGTTCGGTAATTGCGCCAACCGAACACTGCGGAACAAACATCGGCGTTTTGCCCAAATTCGGAATCGCCTACGGCACAGTCAACTTCAAAGACCCCGACCGGAAACACTTCCGGATCATCGAAAGTATCGTCTAAATTTTGCTGAGCCGGAATAGCAGTTGGCGCGATCTACACCAAATGTGGCAATTGGAATGATCTGCGCGATTTGAAAGGCAGGACGCCCCAGAGAGGAGCAAAAAAGGGCATGACGGTTGATGCCGTCGCGCCCTTTCATTGGATTGAAACAAAAGACTAGCTGTCGGTCTTTGGTGCTGCCTGTTGGCGGCGGAGCTGACGCTGTTCTTTCATCTGCTGGCGACGCTCCTTCATTTCAGCCTTTTTAGCCTCGATCTGCTGCTTCTGCTCAGGCGTCAAGATCGCATCGATCTGTGCTTTGATCGATTGAGCCTTTTCCTGGCGTTGAGCACGAAGCTGTTCCGCACGCTGCGTTTGCTCGGGTGTGATGGTCCCGGCACGACGGGCCTGCATGATCGTCTTCATCTCTTCGCGGACAGCATCGTCCGGACGATTCGCTTCACGGATTGCTTTCATCGCGGTCTTCTGCTCTTCGGTAAGCTCGATGCCGCGAAGGCCACGCATTCCGCCCATTCCGCCCATTCCGCGATGTCCGCCACCCTTTCCGCCACCCTTTCCGCCACGCATTCCCTTGCCAAACCCGTCGCCGCCACGTTTATAACCTCGGCCTTCGCCTTTTTCGGTCTTGTTAACGCCGTCTTTCGGAGTTTCGCCGGTCGTCTGAGCCGAGCTGTTTACTGAAAAAGCTCCTGCGGCGAAAACCGCAACGATACCTGTGAATAATTTCGATTTAAATGACATGTTTTACCTCTTAAGTCCAGAATATTGTGGCTCTCGCCGACACTAAGTAAGACGCATGGTTTAAGGCGTTAGCCGAAAGAAAATTGTAAGAGGATGTAAATGGTGCTTGGCTAGTTTCGAATGAGCATAGAACGAAACCGGCGGCTGGTGTCTGCCGAATTGAACTCTGCCGTTACAAAAGGCTAAAATGCCTAGTTCCGGCTACACTAATGCGGAAGATCCAGAATATGAGATTTTTATCCGAAATTAACTGCCCGGCCGATCTTAGGCAGCTTAGAGTCGAAGATCTGCAGGAAGTTGCGGATGAGGTGCGTCAGTACATCATCGATACTTGTTCGCGTGTTGGCGGGCATACGGGTGCGTCGCTTGGCGCGGTCGAACTTGCGGTGGCGATGCACTATGTTTTTGATACGCCAAACGACCGTTTGGTTTGGGACGTTGGGCATCAGGCATACGCTCATAAAATATTGACCGGCCGCCGAGATGAGCTTCATACGATAAAACAATATGGCGGCCTGTCTGGATTTCTACGCCGCGACGAATCTGAATACGATACCTTCGGTGCCGGGCACGCCTCAACGTCGTTGTCGGCCGGACTCGGAATGGCGGTCGCTCGCGATCGCAAAGGTGCAGATTTTCACGTCTGTGCACTGATCGGTGATTCTTCCCTCGCTGGCGGAATGGCGATGGAAGCGATCAACCAAGCTGGTCATTTGAAATCACGTCTGATCGTTATCTTGAACGACAACGGGATGTCGATAGCACCGGCGGTCGGAAGCTTGAGCGGATATCTGAATCGTATTAAAGAAGCACAGAGCTATCACCATCTGAAAGAAGAGATCGGCGACGTGCTTGAAAGCGTTCCGGGCATTGGCGGCAAACTGCGGGCAGCGGCGAAATCGGTTAAGGACGCGATCGCCGCGGCCGTCCTTCCCGGTGCTTTGGTCAACGAACTCGGGTTTAAATACGTTGGGTACGTTGATGGCCACAATGTAGAGCAACTTGTAAAGGCGTTGGAACTTGCCAAAAAGGTCGACGACGGCCCCGTCATCGTTCATGCTCTTACGACCAAAGGAAAGGGCTTCCCGAACCCGGAAAAGAATTATTACGCCTACCACGCGACCGGCCCGTTCGACCCCAAGACCGGCCTCGCCTACAAATCGATCAAGCCGACACCGCCGACGTATACAAAGGTATTCGGTGATACGATGTGCGAGTTGATGGCTGCGGACGAGACGATAGTTGCGCTCACAGCCGCGATGCCGGACGGAACCGGCGTTGACAAGGTGCTCGAAACATTCCCTGACCGCGCGTTCGATGTCGGCATCGCCGAACAACACGCGGTTACTTTCTGCGCCGGAATGGCGTGCGAAGGGTTAAAACCGGTCGCGGCGATCTATTCGACCTTTCTTCAGCGTGGTTTTGATCAGATAATCCACGACGTTTGTTTACAAGATCTAAACGTAACGTTTGCAATGGATCGTGCAGGCATTGTCGGTGCCGATGGCCCGACTCATCATGGATTGCTCGATATCGCATATTTGCGTGGATACCCAAACATCGTCCTGATGGCGCCAAAAGACGAACGTGAAATGCGTGACATGATGCGTACATCGATCGAGCATCCGGGACCGGCAGCACTTCGTTATCCGCGAGGCAACGGCCAGGGTGTCGATATTTCGGAAGCTCCGCAATTGATCGATATCGGCAAGGGCGAAGTTTTGCGGGAAGGCGGTGATGTCGCGATCGTGGCGATCGGCTCAATGGTGTATCCCGCGGTTGATGCGGCAGAAAAACTGATCGCCAAGGGCATCGATGCAACGGTCGTAAATGCACGCTTCATCAAACCGCTTGATGAAGAATTATTTTTACGGCTGGCGAGCGAGAATCGCCTGATCGTGACGGTCGAGGAAGCATATTTGGCCGGCGGCTTTGGTTCGGCCGTAATCGAGCTTCTCGAGCGACACGGACTGCAGGATGCGGTTCGAGTTCTGAGGATCGGCGTTTCAGACGAGATCGTTCCGCACGGTGACCCGAAGGTGCTATTGGCCGAATACGGGCTAAACGTTGATGGTATCGCGGAACGGACCGAGACCGCTTTCGCAGGATTGAAGGACAAGTCGCCGGTAAAGCGCCGGTTGAAAATAGCTTAATTGTAAAATGAAACAACAAGAGAAGAAAAGCAGCGTAATGCCGTTCGTCATCATTGGCGTCGTCTTGATCGCGGTCATCGGCGTGATCGCCGTCGGAACTGGACTGATCGGTACCGGATTGTGGCTTTCGTCGGTAGATAATTCGACACAACCTAAGCCAAGTTCAACTACGGCGACTGTTCCAGCTCAGAAACCCAGCGTTGCAAATGCACCTGCGGGTGCACCGATCGGCGTCAATATGACGGGCTCGACGACGGCGACCGTGACCGTCGAAGAATTCGCCGATTACCAGTGCGGCGGCTGTGCGGCGGCCCACCCGATCATGAACGAGGTGAAGGCCGCGTACGCCGGCAACAAGAATTTCCGCTTCGTCTTCCGACACCTGCCGCTCGCTATTCCGGCTCACGACAAGTCTTTCAAGGCCGCACTCGCGACCGAAGCTGCCGGTTTCCAGGGAAAATTCTGGCAATTTCAGGACCTTCTTTTCCGGAATCAGTCTGCGTGGACCGCGAACCCCAACTACCTGAAGATCTGGGAAGAATACGCGTCGTCGATCGGAATGGACGTTGATAAATTTCGGAACGACATCGATGGTTCGGTTGCAAAACAGCGCGTAGATGCGGACGTAATGAGAGCTCGCGGACTCGCGGTAACTTCGACACCGACTGTTTTAGTCAATGGGCAAGTAGTTACGGCGTCGGCCGTGGCCGTTAAAGCTGCCGTTGATGCAGCGATACAGCAGGCGGCCACCAGTTCGGCGTCGAATTCGTCGGCACCGGCAGCAAATTCCACGACCAAATGACAGATGTCGGGAACAACTTAGAAGAGGTTAAAGAAAGCCTCAGCTGGGCGCCGATCATCGCTTCGTTGATCTCGCTCGTCGGGCTTTTCGATTCCGTATATCTAACGATAAAGCATTATTCGGGCGAGCCTGTTCCGTGCAGCTTGGTCGAAGGCTGTGAAACGGTTCTCACGAGCCCATACGCCGAGATCGCAGGCGTGCCGCTTGCCGCACTTGGAACCGCAGCGTATTTCGCCGCTTTTTCTCTATCGATTCTGGCCGCCTTCGGTAACCGAGTGTTCTGGAAGCTTTTAGGTAT
>JBBSKW010000115.1:0-11062 GCA_038256005.1 Pyrinomonadales bacterium | reverse complement strand
CGGCGGGCATTTTTGTCGCCGGTGACATATCGCCAGCCTTCCTCTTCGGTGTCGGATGTTTGGTCTCTGTAATTGTCCGGGATGTCGTCGAACATAAACCGCTTGCCCTCGCTGTTCGTCAATATTCCGCCCTCGCCTCGAACGCCCTCGGTCACCAATATCCCGCGGACGCTCGGCGGCCAGACCATTCCGGTCGGATGGAATTGGATAAATTCCATGTCGATCAGCTCGGCACCCGCGTGATAAGCAAGCGCATGGCCGTCGCCCGTTCCTTCCCACGAATTTGAGGTGATCTTGTAAGCACGTCCGACGCCGCCGGTCGCGAGTATAACGGCCTTTGCCTTGAACACACGAAATCTTCCATGCTCGCGTTCATAAGCAAAAACGCCTACAACACGGTCGCCGTCCTTAAGCAGTGAGATCACCGTCACTTCCATATGGACATCAATGCCCTGATGGATACCGTGATCTTGCAAGGTTCGAATAAGCTCTAATCCGGTCCGATCGCCGACGTGAGCTAGCCGCGGATAGCGATGCCCGCCGAAATTTCGCTGGTTGATGCGGCCATCTTTTGTTCGGTCGAACACCGCGCCCCAACCCTCGAGCTCGCGCACGCGATCCGGAGCCTCTTTCGCATGAAGCTCTGCCATCCGCCAGTTGTTTACATACTGGCCGCCGCGCATCGTGTCGGAAAAATGCACCTTCCAATTATCACGGTCGTCGTTATGACCCATCGCCGCCGCCATTCCGCCCTCGGCCATCACAGTGTGGGCCTTGCCAAGCAGCGATTTGCAGATCAGCCCGACGCTCACGCCGGCCGAGCTCGCTTCGATAGCCGCACGCAGCCCCGCACCACCGGCACCGATAACGAGAACGTCGTGTTCGTATGTTGTGTATTCAGCCATCAATAGATCAACCCGGTATCGCCGGTACCGGGATCCTAAGATCCGGGTCGTTATGTATAAAGGCAACGTTCAAGCTTCCGTTCACGATCTCATCGGTCTCACCACCCCGAGCCATTGATTCTTCACTTTCCTTATCTAAAGAGATCTGTGTTGCCGCCAGAGCTTTTCCTAGTTTCGCCAAGTGTTTGCCGGCGACTTCAAACCTAATATTGATCGCAGCGTTTGAAAACATTTGAAAGTCGATCAAGTCTGCACGTGCGGTCTGGAACGCGTCTCTTAGTCGAGGGAGCATTTTGTGCCTATCTATTCGCGTGAACCCTTCGAGTCTTATTTGCCGAGTAAGAGTCATTCCTTACAGAATCCGGTAATCAGTAAAAACGCCCATCGAGCACATTCTCACGTAAAAATCAGTAAACCCGACCCAGAACAGCGAAAACCAGGCGAACATCATGTGGCGTTTGTTTAGGCTACTGACGCAGTCATATGCCTTTTTCTGTATCGGACGGCCTGATAGTGCGTTACGAGCGCCGCCGATCAGATGGCGGAGCGAATGGCATCCGAGTGTGTAGCTGCCCAGCAATATTACGTTGGTGAGCAGCACGAGCGTACCGACGCCGATGCCCCAACCGTCCGCGAACCACATCGCGTTCCAAACGTCGTAAGATAGAAATACTATGAAGAAAAGTGCGATGTACAGAAAATAACGGTGAACGTTCTGCAATATCAGCGGAAACCAATTTTCGCCGCGATAGCCGGAACGAGGTTCGCCGACCGAGCATGCTATCGGATCGGCCCAAAACGCTTTGTAATATGCACCGCGGTAGTAATAACAAGTAA
Organism: Pyrinomonadales bacterium; assembly: GCA_038256005.1. Classification (GTDB taxonomy): domain Bacteria; phylum Acidobacteriota; class Blastocatellia; order Pyrinomonadales; family Pyrinomonadaceae; genus OLB17. The sequence continues at coordinate 9,320 of JBBSKW010000115.1, read as the reverse complement.
AACGGAATCCGCCGGGAGCCCAAAGTATTAAAAATGCTGGCGTTAACGGCAGCCAAGTCGGTATCCAACTTGGCATCGGGCCAAAGATCGCATGCGGCGACGCACCAAAGATCTCCGGCGAGTACATCGGCGAAAGATACGGCCCAAACGTATAGTGTTCACCTTGAAACGCAGCCCACGTCGAATAGACAATGAACGCAGCGAACCCCAAAAACGTGAGCAGCGATTGGACCCACCAAGCGTCCCGACGCATCGTTTCGCCAAACCCGCGGCGTGTTATCTGAACCAGATTTGAAGCCATTTAGATCGGAGACAACCCACCGGTTGGCATTAACCACCATCGGCGAAAAGGATAATTTTGAAAGGAATTGAAATCGAAAACTAAATAAGGTTTTATTCGATAACCTGCATAAAGTCAAGTATTTCGGCCTTGTTGCGATCACCACGGCAATATCAGAATCGAGTTGACTGAACCGTTCCAAGTGTTCCAACTGCTATCAACCTGGGTATATCGCGCCATTTGTTATTCCATCTAATTGAGAGCTAATTGATAATCTTCTTCGGGTGGCGGTATCGTCTGCTGTTTTGACATACGGTGTTTTGGGTGACTTTTTTGCCGTAAGCCGGGTAAACACAGCATGTTCCACGTTCGCTTCACCTGCTTCACAGAAACACCGGTTCCTCGCTTGGAAACGGAACAGGCTTTTTTCGTAACAAGGGCCGATTCTTGATAAAGTATTGCCAATAATGAACTTTCCAAGAGCATCAGGAATTCTTCTTCATCCGACATCTTTGCCGGGCGAGTACGGTATCGGGGATTTTGGCTCCGAGGCGTATTCATTTGTTGATTTTCTGGTTGATGCAGGGCAGACGTATTGGCAGATACTGCCGCTTGGGCCGACCGGTTATGGTGATTCACCGTATCAATGTTTTTCGGCTTTTGCTGGGAATCCTTTACTGATCTCACCTGAAAAATTGGTCGAAGATGAATTTCTAAGGGCTGAACAAATAGCCGATCGGCCAAGCTTCCTTTCGCATAAAGTCGAGTTTGGTGCGGTTTATGAATGGAAAGCGAAGCTCTTGCCTTTGGCATACGAAGGTTTTCATCACATTACGAGCGTTGACCTACGTGGAAAATTCGAAACTTTCTTGCACGAAAATGCTTGGTGGCTCGACGATTACGCGACATACAAAGCCATCAAAGCGTCTCTCGATCAAAGGCCTTGGTACGAATGGCCGACTCCGCTGAAGCTTCGCGAAGCCGGAGCGATGGCCGCGATCAAAGAACAGCTCTTTGACGAAATAATGGCCGAGCGTTTTTATCAATTCGTGTTCTTTCGCCAATGGTCATCATTGAAAGATTACGCGAACAAGAACGGCGTTCGGATCATCGGCGATGTGCCGATATTCGTGGCCCTGGATTCGTCCGACGTTTGGTGCAATCAGGATAAATTCAAATTGAATCCTGATGGCAGCCCGCGTGTCATCGCCGGTGTTCCGCCCGACTATTTTTCAGAGACAGGACAGCTTTGGGGAAATCCGATCTATGACTGGGAAAAAATGAAGGAGGACGGCTTCAAGTGGTGGGTCGCCCGCGTTGAGTTTACTTTGCGGACCGTCGATGTAGTTCGCGTCGATCATTTCCGCGGCTTTGCTGCCGCTTGGGAAGTTCCTGGCGGCGACACGACGGCCGAGAATGGGCGTTGGGTAGATGTTCCCGGCAAAGAACTTTTTCAGGCGCTTCGGCAGAATCTTGTTCGGCTGCCGGTGATCGCCGAAGATCTCGGCGTGATCACGCCAGACGTCGAGGAACTGCGGGATATGTACAATTTCCCGGGGATGAAGATACTTCAATTCGCCTTCGGCGGCGATGCTCAGAATCATGACCTTCCGCACAACTACATACCGAATTGTGTTGCTTATACCGGCACGCACGACAACGATACGACCGTCGGCTGGTGGCTTTCGCAAGCCGGTGCGGGTTCGACACGCGACGAAGCTGATATTAACCGCGAACGCGATTTCGCTCTGAAGTATCTGTGCACGAACGGCGACGAGATCCATTGGGATATGATCCGGGCGGTCTGGGCATCGGTTGCTCATACCGCGATCGCGCCGTTGCAAGATCTGCTGGGCATCGGTACAGAGGGCAGAATGAATCTTCCGGCATCGGAATCGGGCAATTGGTATTGGCGATACACGGACGGAGCTTTGACGCCGGAGATCGTAAATCGGTTAAGAGAACTAACTGAGGTTTATGGACGCAATGGAAAATAGAGACACACCAAAGAGACACAGAGGTGCAGGGCCATTCTTTAGCCGCAAATCCCTGCTGATGAACACGGATATGAAGAAGTCTTCAAATTTACGCTATCTGTACTTAATCTGTGTTGATCTGTGTTCATCTGTGGCTAAATTTCCTCTTTTCTGCACTTCTCTGCGTCTTTGCGGTTTAGTTCTTGTGCTCGCGATCACAGGAACCGCGCAGGTGCCGACGGTTGAAAAAGTCGACCCGCCAAGTTGGTGGGTTGGCAGCACGATCAACCCTGTTCGTCTCCTCATAAAAGGCACAAATCTCACAGACGCCAAGATCGAATCCGCAACGCCGGGAATTACCGCTTCCAACTTCACGGCGAGCGCGAACGGACACTATCTGTTCGCGGATATTCGGCTGGCGGAAACCGTCCGCCCGGGCAAGTATCAATTAACGATACTAACGAAAAGTGGTAGTACGACAGCTTTATTCGAGGTATTCACTCCACAGCCACGGCTTGGTAATTACAACGGATTTACGCCGGATGATGTGATCTATTTCGCCTTCACAGATCGATTTGCCGACGGCGATCCGGCGAATAATGACCCGGCAAGATCTAAGGGTCTGTATGACCGCAAAAAAGGGCGGCATTATCACGGCGGTGACCTTCAGGGAATTATCGACAAGCTGCCGTACATAAAGTCGTTAGGTGCAACAGCGATATGGACAACGCCGGTTTACGACAACGCAGACCGCGAAGATACGCTCGAAACTTATCCGCCCGAGATACCGACTACGACCGGTTTTCACGGTTACGGCGCGGTCGATTTCTATGGCGTCGACGAACATCTAGGCGATCTCGCGAAAGTAAAAGATTTCGTCAAAAAGGCGCATCAGGCCGGTTTTATTGTGTTGCAGGATCAGGTCGTGAACCATACCGGACCATATCATCCCTGGGCGAATGACCCGCCGACACCGGATTGGTTCAACGGAACTCTCGGCAAACACGATTCAAACAATTGGCAAAAATGGACGGCGATGAACCCGCGGGCGACTTATCAAACGCAGCGGCGAAACATCGACGGATGGTTCATCGATATTCTGCCTGACCTAAACCAGAAGAATCCCGAGGTTGAGAAATATTTGATCCAAAACTCGCTGTGGTGGATCGCTCAGGCTGGATTCGATTCGGTCCGAATGGACACGCTTCCGCACGTACCAAGAAGTTTTTGGGCAAAATGGGGTGCGGCGGTGCATCGCGAGTTTCCAAAAGTAAACATCCTTGGCGAACTATTCGATAGTGATCCTGTCCTGCTTTCCTATTTTCAAAAAGGTCGCCGTGGACACGATGGAATCGATCCTGAGATCGATACGCTTTACGATTTCGGCCTGTTCTATCCCATACGAAATGCCTTCGCCAAGGGTGGCAATATTCGCGAAGTTCATCAGATGTTCGCCCGCGATTGGATCTACCCGAAATCTAGCGCGCTCGTCACGTTCCTCGGAGTTCACGACATGGAACGCTTTATGAACGAAAATGGAGCGACGACGACCGGATTGAAGCTAGCCCAGACGCTGATCATGACCTCGCGCGGAACACCTTTGCTTTATTTCGGCGACGAGATCGCAATGCCCGGCGGCGGCGATCCGGATAATCGGCGTGATTTTCCCGGCGGATTTCCGGGCGATACACGCAATGCGTTCACATCCGCCGGCCGTACGCCGGAGGAGAGCGATGTTTGGAACCATCTTGCGAAACTTGGAGGGTTGCGAAAAGAACTCGAACCGCTCCGCCGCGGGCGTTCGCTCGATCTCGTGGACGAAGAACAGCAGTACGCTTACGCACGACTGACGGACAATGCTGCCGTCATCGTGATCTTCAACAATGACACTAAGCCAGCCGAAGTGAATTTCGACATCACATTCATCAACAAACAGATACCGACAGATGCCGTGCTGAAAGACGCTCTGGGTAAACGCGGCGAAGTAAAAGTCGTCGACGGAAAGGTGAAAGCAACGATCCCTGCGAGATCGGCCGGAATTTACGTGAAGATTTGATTCCGCTGTAAAAAATTATGGAAAACAAACCACAGCTGACATTTTGGCAGATCTGGAACATGAGTTTCGGATTTCTTGGCATCCAGTTCGGTTGGGGCTTACAGATGGCGAACATGTCGCCGATCTACAAATACCTCGGTGCAGATGAGGCAATTCTGCCCTATTTGTGGCTGGCGGGACCGCTGACTGGATTGCTGGTTCAGCCGATCGTCGGTGCGATGAGCGATCGAACTTGGACGCGTCTCGGAAGGCGACGGCCGTTCTTTTTGGTTGGTGCGGTCATAGCAAGCATCTGTCTCGTTCTGATGCCGAATTCAAGCACGCTGTGGATGGGCTGCCGGACTACTCTGGATAATGGACGCGTCGATCAATATCACGATGGAGCCGTTCCGTGCATTCGTCGGCGATACGATCTCGACGGTTTTCGCTGCGATGTCGCCGGTTTTGTCCCAACGGATTTCTGGGAAACAGCGCGTGCTGAGGTCGACAAAGTAAAAGCCGATACGTTGTGGCTGGCAGAATGGAATCGCCCGACCTGCATCTGAAAGCTTTCAATATGGACTACTCGTGGCGGTGCATGCGATGCTTGATAAGCTGCTCCACGGTCAGATGCCTGCGTACGAACTCCGAAAAGTTTGGGAAGACCACGCCGCGAAATTTCCGAAAGGCAGCTTGCGGATGCGGTTCTCTGACAACCACGATGAGCGGCGTGCGATAGCGCGTTTTGGCGAGAAAGGCGCGATCGCACCACAGGCATTGGTTTTCACACTTGACGGTGTACCGCTTGTTTACAACGGAACGGAATCGGGCGACACGACGGAATCCGGCGCTCTTGCACTATTTGAAAAGCGTCCGATCTTCTGGCAATTTGCCGAACGGCGTTGTCAGCTTTGCTCGACGTGCCGGGAGCGAGGAAATTGTCGTCGCGATAAACATGTCGAGCACGCCGTTCTTCGGTTCAGTTGAAACGGGCGGCAATTTCGATGAGATCACGCCGAACAAAACGAATTCCGGCAGCGCTCTTCCGTCGCTCAGCCTAGACGCTCACGGATTTCGAATTTTCAAGCGAAAATGACAGCTATGAAGATCACCACAATTTGTTGCATTGCTCTACTTTCAATTTCTGCCTGCACCAGAGCAGATAATCCCTCTAACTCAACAGCAGCTTCGTCCGACCGGGCCGAAACGGCCTCGACCCCGACAGCGGCTTCCGGCGACGTTGCCACCGATGTTAGTTCGGTGGCGCAGAACGAACCGAAAACCGTGATGGATTTCATCGCACTGCTTCCGGAGAAATATTTCATCCTTGAGGGTTGCGAACGTGCGACCGACAAAGACTGCAAAAAGGCACGTGCGGAATATCTCGAGACCTTTACCGAAGTTTCGGACATAAAGAACGGATACTTCAAAGGCGGTTGTGATGGCGGGCAAAGCTGCATCGAAATGGCAATATTCAAACGTTCGAACGGAACGTATCTCGTCGGCGTTGCGACCTTTGCCGAGATGATGAACGATTTCTATTTCCTCGACTATGCAGACGGAAAATGGACCGACGTCTCCGCAGACGTCGTGCCGGAATTCAGCAAGAAGAATTGGTACGATCTGCCACGCGTCGGGACAACGATGAAGGTGTATGCGAAAAAGGTGGTTGAGAAGACTGCGGAATTCGAGATCAGCGAAAAAGGTGATCTGCTTTACGAGCTAGCGTGGAAAGACGGCAAGTTTGCAAGGCAATAGAAAGGCAAAAGTAAAAAGGGAAAAGGAAAACTGGAAGAGGTATGATGAGCTTCAATTTTGGCCGGGATGGTCGTGTAAGAGGCAAATTTGTTTTGCCTTTTTGCTTTTTACTTTTAACTTGCGTCGGCCTTGGGCAGACCTCCGCACCCGGCGGGCCGGGGAAGGACGCTCAGTGGGCTACGGCGGCCAAACAACGCGTCGGAACATCGGCGACCACAAAGAGCAAAATTTGGTTCACGCTGGCACAAGGCGTGATGACCGAGGTCTATTACCCAGACGTCACCGTCGCGAATGTTCACCTGCTGCAATTCATCGTCGTGAACGCGAGGACGAAAAGGTAGAGACCGAACAGGACGACGCCGTACATAAAACACGAAGTCTTCCGGCCTATTCATCCGAGCTGTTTGGAGGGATTATCGACGGTTTTTTGGCATATAGCCACGTTCGCTATGTAACGATGGCCTTTGAACAGATATCGACGTCGAAGGGCGAAGCGTGGAGTATCACAAAACGATATTCCGCCGATCCGAAACGAAATGTCGTTCTAATTCAAGTCTCGTTTGATAAGAAGGACCCCGATCTCGAACTCACCGTCTACTATGACCCATCCATCGCGAACAGCGGAATGAACGATACCGCCTCGACCCACGGCCGGCATATGGTTGCGACAGAGGCTAGAATCTCGTCTGCGCTTACGTGCAAGCGTTGTGTCTTTTCCGAGCAGACGAACGGTTTTTATGGAGTGAACGACGACTCCGATCCGATTCTCCGTGACAGGTATGCATCCGCGTGATTTTTTTATGGCAGCGGCGAAGAAAAGGCTTGATCACATGCTCGCATTTGCCAACGACGGTCTAATGATCCCCGAACAGATCTGGGACAAAAAAGAGACGCCAAAGAACACTGATAAGTAGTTCATTCCCGAACTGAAATTGGGCGAAGGAACGGGCTCTGCAACGCCGCTGGCGTGGTCAATGGCACAATTCATTTGCCTTGCCACCAACCTTAAAGCAGGCCGAAATCTCGATACGCCGGACATCGTTTACCAGCGTTATGCGGGACGAAAAAAATAAAATGTACGACCTGTAATATTTCAGCCAAAACACGAACTAACCTCGTGATCCCGACGCTCTTAATGTATCACCTACCTAATGAAAAGCTCTTCACAATTCCACATTGAAAATGGAAGGATCGTGCTCGGTGAATGATTGCCGATCCGGTTGTTTACGGCAGATACAATGTGTCGGGAGACGATCGGGATCACCGGTGACTCTTCAGCAAAGACCTTTTGAATTTCGTAAACTAACTGCTTCCGCTTTTCAACGTCAAGTTCTACCGCTTGCTCACTAAAGAGTTTGTCGATCTGGGCTTCCCATTCGGTCGCGGGTTTGGGCTGTTTGGGATGCCATTGATGGGTTGCGGCACTGCTAAGCAAGAATGTGGCAAACCCTGAAGGCTCAATGCCGCTAACCGCAAGGCCGAGCGATATCGCGTCGTAGTCGTAAGATTTCGACCACATTGTAGTGATCGTCGCCGTATCCACTGGAGCGATCTGCATCTTTATCCCGAGCTTTGCAAGATCTTGTTGAAGCACTGCTGCAGCGAGCTTTCTCGGCTCATTTTCTGCCTGTACGACAAGCGTAAACTCCACCGGATTGCCTTTCGCATCATTAAGTATCGGAGCATCGTCTGAGCCGCTCTTCACGAAACCTGCTTCATTTAGCAGGGCTTTTGAGCGTTCCAGATCGTAGGCGACCTTTGGCAAGGCGGGATCGAGCCAGGCCTTGTTTCCGACGGGAACGAAACCGTAGTTCGGCGTCGCAAGTCCTTGAAGAGCAGTTTTTACTATGGAGTCACGATCGACCGCGTGCGATACTGCTTTGCGAAAGCGTTTGTCGTTAAACCAAGTATATTTTGGTTTATCGTCAAGCCGCTCGCCCGATGCTTTCGCCTGATTCAGGTTGAACCAAATGTGATCATTCGAGAGGCCTGGGCCCAGATCGATCGCACGAACTGGGCCATTCGAATCCTTGAGCGAGGCGTAATCAGTCCCGCGAATACGATCGACGATATCGATCTCCTGTTGACCGAGCCGGGCAAACGCATTATTTGCATCCGGCACGATCTCCAGAACGATATGATCGAGGTATGGTAGTTGTGTTCCGGCTGCGTCGCTCCGCCAATAGTGCGGATTTCGTTTGAGCACGACGCGTTCCCCCGGCGTTGAGCTTTCGACCGCAAATGGTCCGCTAGTAACAATTGTCGCGGGGTCGGCGTTGATCTTATATGCCTCGCCAAGTTTTCCGGCTTCACCATCTTTCGCCAAAATATGCTTCGGCAAAACCACGAGATTATCGAAATAATTTTCGAGCCCAGCGACTTTCTCCGGGAAGATGAATTGAAGCTCGGTCGCGCTGATCTTGTTGGTCTTGATCTCTTTGCTATTAACCAAAAGTGCATCGCGAAATGCAGGCGAGGCTGTGCGTTTGTCGTAAACAGCTTCGAGCGTAAAGATCACATCATCGGCCGTGAGTGGTTGACCATCTGAAAACTTCAGTCCTTCGCGAAGCCTGATGTTTACCGTGACTCCATCGGCCGCTGTCGTCCAGGATTCGGCAAGTGCAGGTGCAAATTTCTGGGTCGAATGATCGAACGCAGCCAGTCTGCTGCCCAATAGATAAATCGTCGTGATCACGGATGGCTCATCGTCAGCCATTAGATAGTTGAAGGTTTTGAGCGGCGTGCTAAGTCGATGAACAAGCTTTCCGCCTAGCTTACCGTTAACACGTTCGCCGGATTCTGGAGCTTGGTTCGTCGCCGGCCCGGTAGCGCTCGGCGTGCACGAGAAAGAAAAAATAGCGGCGAGAACCGCCGTAAAAACAAGCCTGAAATTTCTAAGCATTTTTTGCCCTCAAGGATTGGAATCGAACGCGAGCAACTTCACTTGAGCCGAAGTTTAAGTGCTTTTCGATTGCAAATCAATTGTCGATGTTCCAGAATATCGCCAGTTTCACCCATCGAAACCTGAATCCGCTCGTGCTAAGACAACTATTCAGAAAATCAGTCCAAGGCATTGTAATGGTGCTTGTCGTTTCGGCGATAACGTTCGCGTTGCTGTCGGCGGCGGGCGGCGACGCATTGTCAGCACTTCGCGAAAATCCTCAGGTTTCTGAACAGACGATCGAAGAGTTAAGGCGTGTTTACGGCCTGGACCGCCCACTGCCTGTACGTTTTTTCATTTGGCTCGGCGGTGCCGCCACCGGTGACCTGG
>JBBSKW010000114.1:0-11233 GCA_038256005.1 Pyrinomonadales bacterium | reverse complement strand
GTTCTCACGTGCCTTGATCGCCGCAGGTGTTTCAACATCAGCAACGACGGGCTCGAGGACGTGTTCAAACGCGTTAGCATCTTTCACACCGACCATCGAACTCATTGCGTACGGAATTCCAACCAGGCCGCCGAGTGTAGAAAGCACTGCGAGAACGATCAGCGGAACCGTCATCATCCACGGCGATTCATGCGGCTTAAAATCGGCGGGGAGTGCATGATGGTGTTCCTCCTCGTAGTCGTCATCGGCATGTGCAGCGGCATGATCATCGGCGTCCGCGTGATGACCGTCATGGTGTTCTTCGCCGGGAAGTGCATCATGAAAACGCTCCGTCCCCCAGAACGTCATGATCATCATTCGGGTCATATAGATCGCGGTCAGAACGGCGGTGATCACAGCGACTATCCAAAGATATTCATTCCCGGGAAAGTAACCGTTCTGAAAATATTTGTCAGCGGCGAAAGTCTTATAAAGAATTTCGTCCTTCGAAAAGAAGCCTGACCAGATCGGAATACCGGCGATCGCAAGCCAACCCATCATCATCGTGATAAAAGTGATCGGCATGTACTTGCGAAGATTTCCCATCTTTCGCATGTCTTGCTCGTGATGCATTCCGTGGATGACCGAACCAGAACCAAGGAACAGTAAAGCCTTAAAAAAGGCGTGTGTCATCACATGAAAGATCGCAACAACAAACGCACCTACGCCGGCAGCAAGGAACATAAAACCTAACTGCGAAACGGTCGAATATGCGAGCACTTTCTTAATGTCGTTTTGCGCTATTGCGATAGTTGCGGCAAATATCGCTGTCGCCGCGCCGATGACGGCGATTATCCACATCGCGGTCGGCGAAAGTTGATAGATCGCATTCGAGCGGACGACCAAGTAAACGCCAGCGGTAACCATTGTCGCTGCATGGATCAGGGCAGAAACCGGCGTTGGACCGGCCATCGCGTCAGGCAACCAGGTAAGCAACGGTATCTGTGCGGATTTACCGGTCGCACCTATAAACATCAACACGCCAACCGAGGTCAATCCGCCGGCGATGATCGCTCCCCAAGTAAATGGATCGGCGGACATGTTGGCGAGCACGTAAGTGAACACGCTCTGAACCTGTTCGCCATCGACCGTTTTATCAAAAAAGGAAATAGAACCGGTAATCGTGAAGATCAGGAACATTCCCATCAGAACGCCCCAATCGCCAATTCGGTTCATCACGAACGCCTTTTTTGCGGCTTCGCGTGCTTCGTTCTTCTTAACGTAATAACCGATCAGCAGATATGAACAAAGCCCGACGCCTTCCCAGCCGACGAACATTAGCAGGTAGTTGTCTGCCAATATCAGCGTAAGCATCGCGAACATGAAAAGGTTTAGATAAGCGAAGAAACGGTAAAAGCCGTCATCACCTTTCATGTATCCCGTGGCAAAGATATGGATCAGAAGGCCGACAAATGTAATAAAGCAGGCGTAAATCCCGGAAAGCGGATCCATTCCAAGTGCGAAATCCGCGCGGAAGCCGCCGACGTTGATCCACGTCCAGATCTGATCTAGCGTCGGCTTGTCATTGAAAAGAGCACCGCCGTCCGCAAAAAATGCGATATAAAAGGCGACTACCGTCGAAACCGCGATCGACCCGCACGCGACAAGGCCGCTGAACAGTTCGTTCCGCAACCGCCCACCGATCAGCCAATTGATCACGGCACCGGCCAGCGGGGCGAAGATAATTATGCTTAATAGATTGTTTTCGGTCATATCGTTTAGAGCCGCCTTGCCTATCGATCTGCAGTTTCAAATCAACATCAAGATCGAGCTCCGAACATCAGTTCTTCAAAATACTCGCGTCATCAACGTCCAGCGATAGCCGGTTACGGAAGAACGCGATCATGATTCCCAAGCCAACGGCAGCTTCGCAGGCAGCGACAGCCATCACCATAAAGACGAAAAGCTGCCCGGTCACGTCAGAGTGATATCGCGAAAACGCAATAAACGAAAGATTTACGGCATTGAGCATAAGCTCTATGCACATAAACATACCAATCGCATTTCGCTTGTACATGACCCCGACGGCTCCGACAGCGAAAAGTATGCCGGACAATGCGAGATAACTTGCTAAACTTGGTTCCATCTTATCTGTTCTAATTGTCCAGGTTCCGGCGATCTAGTTCACGGTCGACAACGATCTCAAGTTGCGGCTGTTCTAGCTTTCTCACAAGAATCACGCTACCGATTATCGCCATTAAAAGCATTACACCGACGATCTCGACCGGCAGTAAATATTCGGTGTACATTGCCAGACCGATGTCCATCGTGTTTCCGACCGACTTCGTTGGATCGATCGCACGCTGCGGAACGCTCGAAACAGCATAAAAAATATAAAATACTTGAGCGAGCAAAAATAGGCCTAAACCACCGCCCACCGCATAAAGATATCGGAGCCGGTTATGCGGCCGTTCCTCGTCGAGATTAAGTAACATGATCACAAAGATCACGAGCACCATTATCGCTCCGGCATAGATCAAGATCTGCACGATCGCGATAAATGGGGCGGCAAGCATGACATAGATGCATGAAAGGGCAATGAATACGCCGACCAGCGAGACCGCACTATAGATCGGATTTCGGTGATAGACCATTGAGATCGCGCACGCGATCGCGAATCCGGCGAATAAAAAGAATAGGACTGAGCTTGCCATAAAAATCTTAACGCAAACACCGCAAAGACTGCGGAGATTTCAAATGAAATCGCCGATCCGGAAACGCTAAATCACCGGTCACTGCGAACTCCGCGTTAAAAAACACTTACCGATTCATGAAGAACACAATTACGATCGTCAAAATTACATTTGCGATCGCGACCGGAAGGAGAAACTTCCAGCCAAAATTCATCAATTGATCAAACCGGAAACGCGGAAGAGTTCCTCGGATCCATATATAAAGGAAAAGAAAAAAGAAAATCTTCAGAAGGAACCCGACGTGACTTGCAATCGCGTACGGGATCGATCCTACTTCAAATAAATAGCTCAGGCCGGGAACGTACCAGCCGCCAAGGAATAGCACAACGATCATCACCGAAACCGTGAACATGTTCACATATTCAGCCATGAAGAAGAGCGCAAATTTCAGAGCACTGTATTCAGTATGGAATCCGGCAACGAGTTCCGTCTCAGCCTCAGGAAGATCGAAGGGAACACGGTTGGTTTCTGCGAATGCCGAGATCAAAAACACGAAAAAGCCTATGATCTGTGGAACGATAAACCATTTGAACGTTGATCTTGTTTGAGCCTCGATAATCCCGTTCAGGTCCAAGGTTCCGGCAAGCATGACAACGCCGAGAACCGAGGCTCCCATTGCCAATTCATACGAGATCATCTGTGCCGATGAACGCAGGCCGCCCAGCAGCGAATATTTGCTGTTTGACGACCAGCCCGCCAGCATGATCCCGTACACGCCGACCGAGGTTATACCGAGAACGAAAAGCACACCGACGTCGATCTGTGCGATCGTCATCGGCATAAATCTCGCCTGAGCCGCTATCCATTCCGTCGCCGGCCCAACGTAAGAAATGTCAGCAACATAAGGAACCAGCCAGCCAAGGGGATCAGCGATCCGCGGGCCGAAGGGATAAACAACTATCGGAAGGAGAGCACAGGTCAAAGCTACGAACGGAGCTAGGAAATAAAGGAACTTAGTCGATTTGTCCGGAACGATGTCTTCTTTGAAAATGAACTTGAACAGATCAGCGAACGGCTGCAAAACGCCCCATGGGCCGACCCGGTTCGGCCCAACGCGGCCTTGCATCCATCCAAGCACCTTTCGTTCGGCAAGTACCGTATAGGCAACGATCATCAACACGCCCTGAAAGGCGAGCATTATCCCAACGCTATAGACTATAAAAGGAAATGCTTCCTTCAAGATCGATTCCATAAAATTCTGCCCAAACTTAAGCGGGCGAAATTAACTATTCCCGGTCTCCGAACCCGACTGTTAAAACAAGCTCTTCACTCTGGTTGCCATTTAGATCGAACTGAGCCAGTGGGGAAACCAACAGATTTTCCGGTTTTGGATTTCCATGAGCCAACAAATGAAACTGCGGCGTTTTGCTGGTCAAGGTCGTCAACCGGTGAAGCTTGTGCCCGACCACCGGAGTATCAAAGATCTTTGTTCCTTCGCCGGGTGAAGATTCCACGTTCCTTTTCAAATTTTCGATGTGTCCGCTAAGGTCTCTTTTCGAGACAGCGTAATTGGCCTGAACCGGATTTGATTCGTCCTTTAGTGTTGGATATCGCAATCCTTCATACGCCGGAACTGATTCCGCCACCACGCGAAACGCCGCCGATGCCGAGGCTTCAAACCCAAGATCGATACCCATTTCCGAAGCGATCATACGAGTTATCATCCAGTCAGGCTTTGACTGATGAATCGGCTCGATCGACTTGCGAACACGCTGAACATTGCCGGCGTTGTTTGTAAAAGTTCCGTCTACCTCGGCGAACGATGCAGCGGGAAGTACCACATCAGCATGAGCGGTCGTCTCCGTCTCAAAGAGTTCTTGAACGACTACAAACTCTTTCCCCTGAAGCAGTTCGGGCCTTTGCAGGCTACCGGCGACATATACCGCTTTTGCCGACCCTATCGCAATTTCTTCGGAACGCGATCCGCCAAGAATATCGATCGCTCCGACAGAATTGTTGTAAAGCGGTAGAGGATGCAGTAACACTCGGCGGCCTTCAGCGGAAAAACCAGCGGCGGAACCGGCGATCGCAGCTTGTGCGTCCGGCGAAAGATCCGAACCGCAGACTATAACGACATCGCCATCGCTTTCGTTGATCGAGTTTCGCAGAGAATCTATCTCTCCGGCATCGATTCCCATTCGGTCGGAAGCAACCCTTTTGCTTCCCGAGTCGGCAAATGCAACAGCGAAGGAATCAAGCGAGCCCTGATTGAGATGAATGAATTGAGATGCCTTCCCGGCAAGGCGGATCGGACGCTCATTAACAACGATAAGTTTTGCTCCGCCGTTTCGAACAGCTTGGCGGATCTGCTTTGCGGTGTAGGTCTGTTCTTCTTCCGGTTCTCCTCCGATCAGCACAATAGTTTTCGCGTATCGAATGTCATTATGCGTCGCAAGGGGTGCGCTCAAATTGTCGAAGAACGCCGCCATGCTTTGCCGATCTGAAACGGCGACACTTTCTGTTTTAACAGCGTCGCGAGCGAACAAGCCTAGTGCCGCGATCGATTCATTCGTCAGTCTGGGGCTTACCATGACTGCGACATTTGCTTCGTATGTTGAGAGCTTTTCGGCGATATGCTTTATCGCCGCGTCCCACGTTGCCGGAATCAACTTTCCACCTTTTGAATAACGGATCAGCGGCGTTTTGATGCGATCTTTGTGGTTGATGAACTCGTGCGCAAAGCGTGCCTTTACGTCAAGAAATTCACCATTCAGGCCATTAACATATCTATCACGAGCGACGATTCGGTGGACTTCACCGCCGCGTGAGCCAATAGAAAGCTGCATTCCGTCTGAGCTGTAAACATCGGTCGTGATCGTCTGATCAAGTTCCCACGGACGCGTCTCGTGGCGATACACACCGTCCAACAAAGTTCCGGTCGGACAAACTTCAATACAGTTGCCGCATTGCGAACAATTCAGCCAGCCGCCATATGTGCCGATCACCGAATTCGCACCGCGGTTGCCAGTCTCGATCGCATCTTCGCCCATCCATTCGCTGCAAACACGTGTACAGCGCTTACACAAAATACAGCGTTGCGGATCGTTCGCAACTACAGGCGAGAGATATTTCTCCGGAGCTTTGTTCTTCTTTTCAGTGAATCGTTCTTCTACGTCGCCCCAATCGAAAATAACTTCCTGCAATTCACACTCTCCGCCGCGGTCGCATACGGGGCAATCGAGCGGATGATTTGCAAGCAGGAATTCGCCCATCGATCGCTGAGCTTTCTCGATCTCGGGGCTTTGTGTCGTTACGACCATTCCGTCCGAGCACTTGATCGTGCACGACGTTTGCAGCTTCGGCATTTTGTCAATCCGGACTAGGCACATACGGCACGAAGCCTGCGGTTCGAGGTCCTTGTAGTAGCAAAACGACGGAATGTTCTCCGCGTTGTCGCGACATACATCGATCAAAACGGCACCTTTCTCCGCCTCGATCTCTTTACCGTTGATCGTAACTTTTATCGATTCAGTTGACATTTACAAACTGCGGCCTGAACAGCCGGAATGGGTATTACTTAGACTTCTTATCCGCTTTCGCTTCGCCCGCGTTTGCCGGCACATTCGTTTTTGCATGCTTAGGCCTTGTTTTACCAAAGCTTCCGGCAAATATCTTTCCGCGTCGTGTTCGTTTATCACCTTTTCCCATAATAATTTAAAACCTCTTAATTAGTTGTTCGTATGGTTACCTTTACCGTTTGTCTTCACGGATAGCCACTTCTTGAAATCTTCCGGAAATTGCTTGATCGCTGATTGTATCGGCCAAGCCGCTGCGTCGCCTAATGGACAAAAGCTCTTACCTTCGATGTTGTCGCAAATATCAAGCAGCAACTGAGCATCGCTCGGTTTTCCGCCGCCTGCTGCGATTCGGTCGAAGATCTTGACGAGCCAATCGGTGCCTTCGCGGCACGGTGTGCACCAGCCACACGATTCATGCTTATAAAACTCAGTCAGATTCTTGGTCGTTTCCATGATATCGACCGTTTCGTCCATGACCATCATTCCGCCGGTTCCGAGCATCGAACCAGCTTCGACCAGACCTTCGTAATCGAGCGTGACATTCTTTCCGAGGATCTGTCCGGCGTTCATAATGTAAACGCTCGAACCACCCGGAATTACGGCCTTTAGTTTGTTATCGCGAAGCATTCCTCCGCAGTCTTCCATAATGAACTTTTCCATATCGGCATAGCCCATCGGAAGTTCGTAAACACCCGGCCTCTTAACATGGCCGCTGATCGACCAAAGTTTTGTGCCGCCGCTTTTCTCGGTTCCGAGATCGCGCCAAGCGGTTCCGCCCATCTCGATTATCTGCGGAATGCTTGTCAAAGTTTCGACGTTATTCACGATCGTTGGGCTCGCGTACAGGCCTTCGATAGCAGGGAATGGCGGCTTCATTCGCGGATGCCCGCGATAGCCTTCAAGCGAACTCAAAAGCGAGGTTTCTTCACCGCAGATATACGCACCAGCACCAGTGTGCGTGTGGATATCCATCGAGAAACCTGAGCCCAAAATGTTCTCACCTAGCAAACCGGCCGCACGGGCTTCCTCAAGCGCCTTATCCATCACGCCGATCAAGTAATTGTATTCGCCGCGGTAATATATATATCCGGTCGTCGCACCAAGTGTGTAACCGGCAATGATCATGCCCTCGATCAATCCGTGGGGATCGCCTTCTAAAAGGTATCGATCCTTAAAGCTGCCGGGCTCTGACTCATCGGCATTACAAACAACGTACTTGTTCTTTGGCGAATCACGAGGAACAAAAGACCACTTCATCCCCGTTGGGAACCCGGCCCCGCCACGACCGCGAAGCGAAGAATCTTTAACCTCTTGAATGATCGCGTCTTGCGACATCCCGAACGCCTTTTTAAGCGATAGGTAACCGCCGGTCTGTCGATAAACGTCGAGCGTGTGCCCATTTTCGATGAGCACCCGCTTTAATTGTAAAGGCTCGCAGCCAATTGCTTTGATTTCCATTTATTTACAATCCGCCAAAATTCTATCAACCTTTTCGACCGTCAGATCTTCGTGATAATCAAATCCGATCTGCATCATCGGAGCGGTTCCGCAGCTTCCCAAACACTCAACTAATGAAACCGTAAATTTGCCGTCGCCGGTCGTTTCGCCGGGATGTATCCCCAACTTCGAGCAAATGTGATCGGTGATCTCCGGCTCGCCCATGATCCTGCACGACAACGTCTTGCAGACCTGAATATGGTGCCTACCAACCTCGCGTAGGTTGAACATTGAGTAAAACGTCGCCGTTTCCCAAACGTCCGTCACTTCAAGGTTCAAAAAGTCAGCTAAAAAATTAACGCCGGGATTATCTATCCACCCGCGGTCGCGTTGAACGATCATTAAGAGCGGGATCAAAGCCGAACGCGATCTATCTGCCGGATACTTCGCCAAGTGCATCCGCATCTCGTCAATAACGGAAGCCGAAAACTCGGCTACTTCGTTGGTAACCAAGACCTTATCCGTGAAACTTGTAGGTGTTGCTCCTGCCATCTTCTAAACGCCAACTTTATTTTCAAATCTTGTAAGCCGGTTTTCAATATCCGTCAGATTCGTTTTCACATCTTCTCCGAGAAGGAGCGAATTCGTGAGCGACTGAATATTGTCCGTAATCGAATTCATTTCAATTCTGGAATCTTCCGGCAGTTTATCTGCCCGCTTTAATCTAATATTCGCGACTGACAAACGATTGAACATTCTAATTGCTCTCATCGATTGTTCAGTTTGCTCTTCACGGCCAAGTTCGGTTTCCAATTCGCTGGTACTGTGCATTCGTGATCGACCTAATTAACTCGATTCTCTAGTTGCTCAACCCGCTGATCGATCTTGCTAATTCGTTTATGATCATCTATAAACTCACGCACTACACTTGTAAACTGACCTGTCAACGTATCGACTTTTTGACTAACTGATTCAACTTCGTTTTTGACGGATTTAAGTTCAGTAACAGAATCCCGAAGTTCTTTTCTGATATCACGCATTTCAAGACGCATTTCTTCAACTCCGCCTTGCGTGCGATCGACCTTTTTTATTGTCTCCTGCAAAAGTTCAGTTATTTGTTCAAATTTCTTGTCGTATGCGCCAGCCATATCTTCTATCTATCAATTTCCCCAAGCACAATATCCAAACTTCCGATGATGGCAACTACGTCGGCGACCATTTCACCTTCGCTCATCACCGGCAATGCCGCTAGATTGACGAAGCTAGGTCCACGGAAGTGAACGCGTTCGGGTTTCGGGCCGCCGTTCGACTTCATGTAAACGCCAAGTTCGCCCTTAGACGCCTCGATCGGCATATAGACTTCGCCTTCGGGGACGTTAAATCCTTCAGCAACGATCAAGAAGTGATGAATCAACGAGTCCATGTGCTTCCGCATGTCGTCGCGATCGGGCAGAACGACCTTTGGTGCATCGGCTTTGATCGGGCCTGGTTTCAATCTTTCGAGTGCCTGCTGAACTATCTTGTAAGATTCGGTCAACTCACGCATTCGTACCTTGAACCGCGACCATACATCACCGTCTGGCTCGGTCGGTATATCAAAGTCGTAGGTTTCGTAACTTGTGTACGGATTTACCTTACGAAGATCTAGGTCAACCCCGCAGCCTCGCAGGCACGGCCCTGTTAACCCCCAGTTGATGGCATCCTCTCTTGAAATTATCCCGACACCCTTTGTTCGGTTCTGCCAGATCGTGTTACCCGTGATCAACGTGTCGAAGGTATTCAAGGCATCCGGAAAATCGCTCAAAAACTGATTCACCCGATTTTCAAAGCCCGCCGGAAGATCCATCATCAAACCGCCAATACGGAAGTAGCTGGGCGTCATTCGTCCGCCTGAAGCAGACTCGATAATGTTCAGGATCTTCTCGCGTTCTTTGAAAGTGAACCAGAACGGCGTCATCGCGCCCATATCGAGACATGACGTACCGAACCAGACCATGTGCGATGCGATCCGCTGCAATTCGCACATCAAAACACGGATCGTCTGTGCTCTTTCCGGAATCTCAAGCCCAAGGAGCTTCTCGGCCGCCATCACATAAGCGAGATTATTCCCGAGCGGATTGAGATAATCCATTCGGTCGGTGATGACTATTCCTTGCTGGTATTTCTTGTATTCAAAGAGTTTCTCCATTCCGGTGTGGAGATATCCGATGTCAGGGATGGCCTTTATGACGAGCTCGCCATCAAGACGGAGATCTAGCCTGAGCACGCCGTGCGTTGACGGATGCTGCGGACCCATCGAAAGCGTCATCTGCGACTCGAGAGCCTCGTCCGTAACGTCAATATTCGCCGGTATTTCGGTAACCGCAGTGCTCATACTAATTCATGCTGTAAGGCTCATAGCCTCGCAGCGGATAATCCTTTCTCAAAGCGTGTCCATCGAAATCCGACGGAAGCAAAATTCGACGAAGATCCGGATGGCCATCGAATTTTATGCCAAGTAGATCGAACGTCTCGCGTTCGTGCCAATCCGCTGTTTTCCAAATGCTCGTGACAGTTCGAACCCGGGCATCGTCTTCAGACAAAAGTACTTTCAGACGGAGCCGCTGATAATGGATCGTCGAGAATAAGTGGTAATTTACTTCAAACCTGGGGTCGTCCTCAGGCCCGCGGTCGGCTCCGCAAAGATCCG
This sequence comes from Pyrinomonadales bacterium, assembly GCA_038256005.1. Classification (GTDB taxonomy): domain Bacteria; phylum Acidobacteriota; class Blastocatellia; order Pyrinomonadales; family Pyrinomonadaceae; genus OLB17. Next base: position 857 of record JBBSKW010000114.1, on the reverse strand, counting down.
CCAACATGTCGAACTGACTTTGGCTACGCAAAAATTCACAGACGCCGACGATCGAATCTCGATTGACGATCACGGTCACTTCGCCGAAGGCTTGTACTACATCGACGACAGCGTCCGACATGTTTTCCTTTAGCTTTTCGACAAAGCCATGGAGTTTTTCCGTCATAAGTTTGAACTATGAACTGCGGCGGCGTTCGTGCCGCGATGGAACAGAATAAGGACGCGATGTTTGATCCTGAGCAACCTCGACTTCCATTTCACGTTCGAGTGCCGTCCCTTCGGTGACCGGAAGGGTTCCGGGAACTATAGACTCGCGTGATTCGGGCTCGAATGTATCGCGGCGATCTTTGACCGATTCCTTCATTATCTTTTCCTGAAGCATCGTGATGGCATGGACCAGCATCTCAGGCCGCGGCGGACAGCCGGGAACGTAAATATCGACCGGAACGATTTTATCTACACCTTGAACGATTGCGTAATTATCAAAAACGCCTCCCGAAGTAGCACACGCACCCATCGAGATTACCCATTTAGGTTCAGGCATTTGATCATAAATTCTTCGAAGCACGGGTGCCATTTTGCGTGAAACGCGGCCGGACACGATCATTACATCCGCCTGTCGTGGGCTAGCCCGGAAAGTTTCGGCTCCGAACCGGGAAAGGTCGTTCCGGGCGGAGACCGTGTTCATCATTTCGATCGCACAGCAGGCAAGGCCAAAAGTCGCGGGCCACAGGCTAGATTTCCGCGCCCAATTAACGATAGCGTCTAGCTTGACCGTTACCACGTCCGGCAGCGATTCGAATATTGTATTTTCTAAACCCATAGAATCACCCCAATGCCAAGAATCTAGGCCGCTT
>JBBSKW010000113.1:0-11305 GCA_038256005.1 Pyrinomonadales bacterium | reverse complement strand
AATTCATCAAAGATAGCAACGGCGTCAAGCTCAAGCTTTTTTTGGTTGAGTAGCAACCAGTTTAAAGTATTTCTATGGTCAATAGACGTCATTCACTCACAAAAAGAAAACGCGGCGGGGATAATATCCACCACCGCGATTCGCATTAATCGTCAACAAATAGATGACGACAGCTACAGACTATTAAGAAATTGTATAACCTACGGATTTGTCGGAGGTGTAGGAGACGCACAGTTGGAACGGTTGGCCGTGGCTACTACACACACGGTGTTTTGGTTATCACAACAGTTTTCGCTCGCGCAGCCGCGCCCAGCACAATTAGCATCAGAATTGCACGCGCACGATAAATTAGCCATTGCACTCTCCGGAGCAACAAGCGATGCTACGATCGGAAGAGCGACTACTGTCGCGAGACCAAGTTTCTTCAAGACTTCTCGTCGAGTTTGACCGGCAAAATCTGCTTTGATCTTGGATTCGAGAAGATTATTCTCGCTCAGCTGGTCGATGGCAAGCCAGACCATCTGATCCGAAACCTTGCTTCCGGAAGTCTTTTCGAGAATCGAAGCTATGTCCGAGACCGAATTCGACCCATTACAGGACTTCCATACGGTTGAAGCCGTCGCGTTTAGACAGTGTGCCTTGTTAGTGTCCAGATCATAAACTAAAACTTCATCGGGAACTTCCTGGACTACCAGGCCCGTCTTACGAGCAGTTGGGAATTGCGAGTTAATCATTTTCTCCTCCAAAAAAGCAACCTAACCACATATATTAGGTTAAGCAAATCAAGTTAATATAATTTCAGTAAACTTATAACCTATCAAAGTATTACACAATCTTTGTTAAATTCCAATAGATTAGGCGATAAATTGTTGTGAACAAAGCAATTCGTTGAAATGCCCCTAATTTCAAAATCATGCCTTCATTACAATTACTGATAAGGCCTTTTACGAATTCGGTGCAGATCCGCGAGTATGTTGTAAAATTAGCACTTTTGTTGAGTTAGGTCAACGAAAATTTGTTAAACACTTCTTTTAGTTAAATTTGCAATACTCTAGTAATTCCTATATTTAAGCCCGACAAAATTTCAGGGTATATCCAGCGCATTGCTATAGCGATCGATCGCCAGACAAAGCGAGTAGTCTCGTTCTGCAGCTTCCCTTGCCCTAATGGCCATATGATCAAACTTACTGTCTGAGATCTCAATGTCCTTCAAGACCGAATAAAGTGCATAAGCATCATTCGGGCTGACGCACCAACCAACTTCATTCTCTTTAACTACGAGATCGATTTCCGAACCGTGCTCTGTTATCGCGAGCAAGGGCTTCCCGGCCGCGAGTGCATTATAAGTTCGACTCGGCATGGAGACGCCCTTCATTCCTTTTACAAGTGACACTACCGCGATGTCGCAAGCGTTTAGGAATACTTGCTGTTCGGAACGCGGGCGAGGTGCGAGAACAGTTACGTTTCTTAGAGATCGGCGTTCAATTTCAGCTTCCAGCCATTTTCGCTTTACACCAGCACCGAGAAAAACGAAATGGAAATTACCTTCGTCTTTCATCATTTCGGCGCATTCGACGATGCTTTCTATATCGTTTGGATAGCCGATATTTCCGGCGTACAGGACCACGATCTTTTCAACAAGGCCAAGCTCCTTGATCAAGGCATTATCCGATCTCGGGTCCGGATGCACATCATCGAGTTCTGCCCAGTTTGGGATAACTACGATGGGGATATCAAGGCCATTAGTTTTCATTTTAACCAATTCCTCCATATCACGCCCGACAACGATTATCTTGACGGCATGTTTATAAAGCCAGCGGTTCGCGAGGTGGGCCAAACGGACAAATATAGAATCAGATCTTGCTTTGCCGACCGCAATTAAGATTTCCGGGTAATTGTCATGGATCAACAAATAATACCCGGCGCCCCTAAAAAGCGATGCTAATGCGACCACAAAGGGCATACTTGGCGGATTTGTCACGACGAGAACTCGATCTCCTTTACCGAACCGTCTGATCGCGGAGACAAACACGCTAATTCCGAGGGTCAACATGTTGATCACCCTGAAAGGAATAATATTTTTGTCGAGTGTGGTTCCGGCCACCCGGAATATTTCTACGTTGTTGAAATTCTCGCGTTTTGCCGCCTGAGTTCCCCGTTTTGAGTAAGTTGGCTGGCCGCAAAGGACGTTTACATCGTAATCATTAGCCAGCCCTTCCGCTATCTTTGTCAGGTAATAACCGGTCGACGTGTCTTCGGGATAATAGAGCTCAGAAACAACCCAGAGCTTTCGTTTTATTTTGGCGATTTCCGTCATCATATTCTCGGTCTAAACGGCTAATTATTACAAACTCTGGCGTTTTGATATAGTCAGGCTATGTGCGGAATCGCGGGAATCGCCGGAACTGAGGTCAACAAAGACTACACTCCAACTATTCGAAGGATGACCGAGGCGATCGGTCATCGCGGTCCCGATGCTGAGGGGTATTTCATTGACAATGGGATTGCTCTCGGTCATCGTCGGCTGTCGATAATTGACCTATCAGCAGCTGCAAATCAGCCGATCTTTGACCAGAACGAGCGATATTCCCTCATCCTAAACGGCGAGATCTATAATTTTAGGGAGGTCCGTGCTGAACTAAAAGAATTCGAGTTCAGAACTGAATCCGACACCGAAGTGATCCTGGCGGCGTATGCCAAATATGGCCCCGATTGCCTTCAACACCTCAACGGTATGTTTGCCTTTGCTATTTGGGATACTCAACTTAAAGAACTTTTCTTTGCCCGCGATAGGCTAGGCGTGAAGCCTCTCTACTATGCGATCACAGGTTCTGGTAACCTTATTTTTGCTTCAGAGATTCGATCAATATTAGCCTCAGACCTGGTTCCCAAAAAGTTAAGTACTACCGGCTTGAACGAATACTTGATGTATCAGTCTGTCTATTCTCCAAATACGATCGTTGAAGGGATCCAGCAGTTGAAGTCAGGTCATTATGCGGTCTACAAGGATGGCAAATTCTCCTCGCATAAGTATTGGGATATCACGGATGACTTCAACTGTCACATTTCAAAAGACGTGTCCGAAGTTAAAAGGTCGGTTCGAGAACTACTGACGGCTTCGGTTGAGCAGCGCATGATCAGTGATGTTCGGTTAGGGGCATTTCTTTCCGGCGGAATTGATTCTAGCGCTGTTGTAGGATTAATGGCTGAGATATCAGATGAGCCGATCAACACTTTTTCTGTGGCCTTCGATGACAAGGACTTCGACGAATCGCAGTATTCGGACCTGGTAGCTAAACGGTTCAACACACGCCATACGAGTGTTCGATTGTCCCCGGAGGCTTTTCTGGAAGAACTTCCAAATGCGCTGGCTGCGACGGACGCACCGAGCGGGGATGGTATCAACACATATGTCGTTTCAAAGGCGACCCGCGCGGCGGGCATAAAGGTCGCATTATCAGGGCTTGGCGGAGATGAGCTATTTGCCGGTTATCCCAACTTTATTCGGTGGTTAAAGTTACAAAATGGCACTCTGAGCTATGTTCCGACAGCCCTTAGGCAAACGGCCGGAAGGGCGTTGGCATTATCACCCTACTCAAAACATCAGCGGGGAGCTGATTTGCTGAACGCTCCAAGTCTCTCTATAGCAGATATTTACCCGATGTTCCGTCAGGTAATGTCTCAACAATTTGCAGATTCGTTTGTAGCGTATGGAAACGGGCGTCCTGGAATTAGGTCAACGCTTGATGAACATGCTCACGCAATCGGGGCGTTTCCTCTGCTCAGCCAATTTTCGATCGCAGAAATAATTGGGTACACGCAAAATGTGTTGCTTAGGGATACCGATCAGTACAGCATGGCCTCGGCCCTTGAGGTTCGTGAGCCCTTTTTTGACTACAAGTTGATAGAATACGTGTTACGCATTCCAGATGAGTTTAAATATCCGCGGTGTCCGAAGAGCCTCCTTGTTGAATCGCTTCACCCGCTCTTACCGGACGAAATAGTCCATCGCAAGAAGATGGGATTCGTACTTCCTTGGGAGAAGTGGATGAAGAATGATCTGTTTTTGTTATGCGAAAGCCGTATATCATCCCTTTCATCTCGATCGATCATCGATTCCGAGCGGCTATCGTCCCATTGGAAGGCTTTTCAAGAAGGAAAGGTCGCGTGGTCTCAGGTCTGGCATTTGGTTGTCCTAGCTGACTGGCTTGATGCGAACGGCTTTTAGTTTTTGATGAAGATCTTCTTTCCAGTACAGGTATTCTTCCCATCGCAGGCCGGAGGCCCGGCAAACACGGTCTATTGGCTGACGAAGAATCTAAAGTTGCGCGGTTTTGAGCCGACCATCATCGCGACTGACCAAGGAATCGGGCCGGAAACACCTTTGAACGAATGGATCGTCACCGATGCGGGTTGCGTCATCTACGTCCAGACGCGGTTTTCTTATTTTCCTTTAGGACAAACTATCTTATCTTTGCGAACTTTCTTTCGTTCAGATGTAGTTCATCTTTCTTCATTTTTCTTCCCGACCGCATTTGTTACGGGTTTAGCCGCTCGAATTTTAAGGAAGAAAATTGCCTGGTCCGCTCGGGGTGAACTGGATGACTATTCGTTGAGCTATTCAAAGGTCCGAAAGTTGCCGTTGCTCTGGCTCTTACGCAAAGTGATCGGCACGTATCCTGTATTTCACTCAACGTCTGACGAGGAAACCGAGTTCATTAAGCTAAGATTTGGCGGAGCTGCAAGGGTGTTTCAGATAACGAACTATATAGAAATTGCTCCAAAAGCTAAACGGAAGCCGGGAAATTATCTGCTATTTATTGGACGCCTGCATCGGAAGAAAGCAATCGATAATTTGATCAGATCGTTGACGATGTCTCAAAAGTTTATGAGTTCGGGTCTTGTGTTAAAGATCGCGGGCGAAGGTACACCGAGCTATACATCGTTGCTTAAGGAACTCGTTGATGAGTGTCGTCTAACCGAAAAGGTTGAATTTCTTGGGCACGTCGAGGGCGAAGACAAACTGATCCTTTACGCCGCCGCCCATTTCACGATCATGCCGTCGCATTCGGAAAATTTTGGCAATGTAGTGCTGGAATCTCTTGCGCAAGAAACACCTGTGGTGGCTTCTATCCACACTCCGTGGGAAGCTCTCGGACGTAAAAAGATCGGATTTTGGGTTGATAACTCACCCAAAGACCTCGCATCAACCATGGACATGATCCTGTCGATGGATGAAAAAGAGTACGAAGGCTATCGCTCCCGTTGTAGGGAGTTTGTGCTGAGTGGCTTTGATATAGAGGAAAATTTCGACAAATGGCTGGAGTTCTACGGTTCGTTTGAACAAAATAGTGCGAATTAGAACATTGGTTCGGCATGCCTACGTAAACTTGAGTGGCCAAGGAGTATCCGGCTAACTGTCTGCGATACATTCGTCGCGGTATATTCCTCTGGAGCCGTCCAATTGGCGGGTTGTGAGATGGCGAGCTCGACAGCTCGAACGATGGTTTTAGGATCAGAACCAGCAATTATATTGCTGCCTGCTTCAAGGGTTTCCGGGCGTTCAGTAACATCTCGAATCGTTACATTTGGCACTTTGAAGATCGCACATTCTTCCTGAACGGTTCCGCTATCAGTTAATACCGCCAAAGCGTTCTTCTCCAGCTTTACGAAATCAAAAAATCCCAATGGCTCAAGAAGGACGATATTCTTAGTACCGATCTGAATGCCAAATTGCTTCAATTTCTCTCTGGTCCGCGGATGGACGCTTATCAATATCTTCTTTTTAAATTTTTCCGCGATCGAATGAAATGCCGAAAAGATCCGAACAAGCCTCGCCTCAAGATCGACATTTTCGGCTCGATGAAGCGTGACCAGAAAATATTCGTTTGGCTGAAGGTCTTGCTCCTGTAATACCTCGCTCTTTTCGATATTCGGCTTGAAATTCTCAAGAACTTCGTTGATGGGATTACCTGTAACGAAAATGCGTTCACGGTCGATTCCCTCACGAACCAGGTTTTCCGCGCTTCGTTTCGTATATGGCAACAAGATCGTACTTGAATGATCAACAATTCGGCGATTGATCTCCTCCGGAACACGGTCGTCGTAACACCTGTTCCCAGCTTCCATATGGTATACCGGAATACCACGGCGGGCAGCAACGATGGAGGAAAGTGCGCTGTTCGTGTCCCCCAGGATCAAAACTCGGTCCGGTTGGTGTTCGACGATCGCTTTATCCCCTAGTTCAAGTATTTTTCCGGCTTGTTCACCGAAACTATTTGCACGGATACCAAAGTGTTCATCGGGCGTTCTAACGCCAAGATCGCGAATGAAAATATCACTTAAGCTTTCATCGTAATTTTGACCGGTATGTACAGTTATGTGGTTCGCGTACTCATCGAGGATCTTCATCACCAGACTGAGCCTTATGATTTCAGGGCGCGTCCCGAAGATGGTCATTATTTTCATAATGGAATTCGTTACTTGCCGGCTGTGAGAAAACGCGCGATCTCCCCGCTCGAATTCGAGAGGAGATCCCGCAGAGCAGGCACCGATAAATTGTCATCCTTAGAAGAATATTCAGAGCTGAGAACGGGCTGAAAGTCATCGACCTGCCGTAACTCAGGAAGCACGGGCAAGATAGAATAGTAGTCTCCACGCTCAACTGTTCGAAAACACTCTTCCTCGGAGACCATTATCTCGTGAATCTTTTCGCCGGGCCTTATTCCCGTGAAATTTATCTCGACGTCGTCCCGATTAGCAATCGCTTTAGCCAGATCGACTATGTTCGCCGATGGCACTTTTGGCACGAAAGTCTCGCCCCGGCCGCCAGCGGTAACGGCAGCAAACACCGTATCCACCGCCCGATCCAGGCTCAATAGGAATCTAGTCATTTCGGGCAGTGTTACAGTCATCGCACTACCGCTTTTAGCCTGCTCAACAAAGAGGGGTACGATAGAGCCTCGGGAAGCGATCACGTTTCCGTATCTAACACACATGTAACGAGTTTTATGCTGGTCACGGTTGGCCTCGAGCACGATGCGTTCTTGCAAGGCTTTTGTCATGCCCATAACGTTTATCGGCTTGCATGCTTTATCTGTTGATATGCCAACCACAGTTTCGACTGCATTGCCCAGTTCGCTTATCGCCTGAACCAGATTGTGGGCACCCAAAACGTTAGTCTGAACTGCTTCGAACGGAAAATATTCGCACGAAGGCACTTGCTTCAGAGCAGCACCGTTGAAAACAAAATTGGTACCGTAGAGGGCTGATTTGAGTGCGTTTATGTCTCGAACGTCGCCGATTCGAAAAGTCAGCCGATCTTGGGAATTCTCATAAATAACGTCGTCAGTCGCCGTTTCCTGATGCATGAAGTCGAGCCGCATGTAATGTTGCTTCGCTTCGTCGCGTGAAAAAACGATCACCCGAGACGGCATGCCCATTTCGCCTGAAAGGAGCCGTCTCACAAGAGTTTGCCCAAGCGACCCCGTCCCGCCCGTTATCAAGATTTGTTTTCCTTCAAAAGGTTTCATTATTGGAATCGTCCGTACGCGTTGGCGTCGGCCCTCATTCTATCGATCATTGTAGGCCACGAGGGCGGCTGGAAACCGGTAAGGCTACGAAATAGGCCGGAATCCAAGCTTCGGTTAATTTCAACATCCTCCGATGGCTCGATCGTAACCCCGGTTCCGTAGGCCCGATCGACCATTCCTAGAAGCTCAAACTTACTTATCGGGTTGCTGGAAACATGGTAAAGGCCCGACAGATCTGGCAATTGCGTGATCAAGTTTTCGATTATATCCGCAAATACAACTGTTGGAAAGCCACTGTAAATCGCCTTGGTATAACCGTTTACCGTCGAACCTCGTTTACTGAGAAACCAATCCACTAGGCTGTGCTGCGTTCCTAGCTCGTGTCCAATGATCGAGCTTCTCATTGTTATGCAGTTTGGGAGATCGATCTCACCCCAGTGCTTGCTTTGACCGTAGAGGTCAAGTGCGTTCGGGATATCATTCTCTGAGTAATTTCCATTTTTACCGTCAAAAACGCAATCAGTACTAACAGTGATCATTCTGAAGTCCAATTCGCCGGAAAGAGCCGCTAATCGATGAGGGAAAAGAGAATTGACTTCAAGGGCCGTTGTGACGTCTTTAGAAGATGGAAGTTGCTTGATGACGCCTACCGCGTTGATAACAACATCGGGCTGCGAGGCGTTAACGGCCCGAAAGATCGACTCCTCGTTTTCGGCGAAGACGCCGGATATCGTTCGTTCGGGCAAAAACCACGGAAAATCCGTGATAAGGCTAGGCGAACTTCTGGAAGTTGTCCACACTTCAAATCGATCTGACAATACCTGGCACAACTTATGTCCCAACATGCCCGTTCCGCCGAAGATAAGAACTTTCATAAACTGAAGTGAACTGTTAAGGGTTACACATCAGACCCTTAACGTAAATTCTAGCGGCAAACAATAGTTAAACTATTACATTACCGACTTGCCGAAAGTGTTCCTTTAATGGCTCGGATGATAATATTTGGGCGCAAGACCTGAATACCTCTTCTGGTCCGATCAATTCGAGGCAGAGCTTGCTATTGAAACAGTTAGCAGTTTGGCACCCCTCACACTCGACCGATCTGCGGAGAATATGATGCCCCCTACCTTCGGGAAACCATCTTCCTGGATAGTCGACGGCTGCAAAGATCGAAACACACTTGGTCCCGACAGCGGCCGCCAAGTGCATAGTTCCCGTATCGTTTCCAAGATACACCGGACATCCTTTTAGAGCTGCGGCGGCTTCTCGAATACTAAGTTCTCCAGCAGCATTCGCCCCCCGGCTCCACCGTTCGATCAAGCGATCGCCCTTCGCTTTGTCCTCTACGCCGCCAAATATTATTGGGAACACGTTGAATTTTTCGATCAACCCTTCGACCACGGTCGCGTACCGCTCTTCATCCCAAACCTTCGATTCCCACTTGCTACCCGGAGCGACAGCGATGCGTGGCAAAGAGCTAAACTCTTGCGGCGTGGCCAAATTCAAGAATTCGGAACCGCGGGCAAGTTCTTCCTGACTTAGCAAAAGAGAGTCTTGACCATCTCCTTCCACTGGCTCGATTCCGTCATTGCTGAGCGATCTGAGGAAAAAGTCCGATTCGGATTCGATCGCAGTGACGGGCGGTATCGCTCGTGGCGGCAAGAGATTCTTTCTTAAGAAATCAGCACCAAATATTCGCTGCACGCCCGCAAATCTAAAAAAGCTAATGTCTCTGTCTATCTGATAATTCGTACGGATTCGGGGCATCAAATAAAACAGCCCACAGGGTCTATGCTGTCGAATCAGCAGGCCAAGGCGAAGCATTTCAAACGGAGATCTAAGTTTCGAAACACCGCTTGGATAACTGATCCATGAATCAAATAACCCATCTGTCGGTAAAACGCTGCCAGCCGAGACGTAATGCGGATTTTTCGGATCGGCGTTAGAAAGCAGAGTAATGTGAGCATCGGGGTATTGATTCCGAATCGCCCAAAACGCCCGAAGAGCGACAAGTGTATCGCCAAGATGCCCTATCCTGAAAACGATGATCCGTTTAAGCTGAACGCTCATTGCTCAAATTTTCCTGATTCCAGGCGGCCGCAAGTTCCATTGAGGAAATTGCGCTAGTGCCAACTTGTTCAACGACGATGCCGGCACCGAGGTTCGCTAGCCGAGCTGCAGTTTCTAGCTCACATCCAGCAGCGACGGACGAGGCGAGCGTTGCGATAACCGTATCGCCAGCTCCGGTCACGTCATATACCGCACGCGCTGCCGTTGGAATGTGGAAGTCTCCGACGCCGTTTCGAAATAGCGTCATTCCCTCTTCACCTTCGGTAACAAGAACCGCATCAATTCCGAGATCGTTTAGGAGTGACTTTCCGGCAACCTTTACTACGTCTTCAGAATTCTCATCAAGCCCGCATGCCACAGCCGCTTCCCGTCTATTCGGGGTTATTATTGTACAGCCTGCATACTTCGAAAATGATCGACCTTTCGGGTCCACAAGTATCGGCTTCTGCAACTCTTTGCACCGGCCGGTCACTATAGTCAATATCCGATCGGTCAATACACCTTTTGCATAATCTGAAAACACTACCGCATCTACAGAATTAAGAAGAATGTTTACTTTCGCAAGTACGCGGTCTTCTGCCTCTTCGGAAAGAGAATCTGTTGACTCCTGATCAATACGAGCTACCTGCTGGCTATGGGCAATGACCCGCGTTTTGGTCGTAGTGGGACGATCCGAAGTTCGAACAATATTGTCAGGCTCAATTCCTTTCGCGATGAGTATCGATGCGAACAGATCAGCCTCGATGTCGTTACCGTTGCAGCCGACCAGCACAGCGTGTGCCCCTAATCCTGCAATGTTTACGGCCACATTCGCCGCCCCGCCTAAAGCTAAGGTAGATCCATTAAGTTTAACAACAGGCACAGGTGCTTCAGGCGAAATACGGGTAACATCGCCCCACCAATATCGGTCGAGCATCAAGTCACCTATCACCAGAACTCGTGCCTTTATAATTCGCTCAAAAATGCTCATGCTATTTCGCTGCCGCAATACTCGCATCAACCATTTCGCACCAAATATGGGCTATCGTAATATGCCCTTCTTGGATTCTCGCGGTTCGTTCGGATGGAACCATTATGCAGGCATCGGTCAGCGACGCCAACTTCTTACCCTTTGCACCGGTCAATCCAATAACCGTAGCTCCGATCGAACGTGCTGTCATCGCAGCGGCGATAACGTTTGGCGAATTTCCGCTCGTACTTATTGCTATCAAACAATCACCCGGCCGACCTAATGCTTCAACTTGGCGAGCAAAGATTCTTTCAAAACTGAAGTCATTCGCGAGTGCCGTAAGGGCAGATGTGTCAGTAGTTAACGCAATGGAAGGTAAGGCAACACGTTCCGTTTCATAACGTCCTACAAATTCGGCAGCGATGTGCTGCGCGTCTGCGGCACTTCCTCCGTTACCGCAAATCAATACCTTTGCGCCGCGCGCGAAAGTATCGCATAAAATTTGGCCGCATTCCGCGATCGAATCGCGGTGATTAGTAGCTAAGTCATCAAAAACTGCTCGGTGTTCGTTTAATGAGTCCCTCTCGCTCGTATTTCCATTTGCTGACTGAGTGACGGAAGGCGTTTTGCGAAATCCTTCGAAATAATCGGAAGATGAGAACGATTCTAGCAACGGCAAAGAGAATACTTTCCCGCCGGTCGACTGAACATGATCGGCACCGACGATCTCATTAATGGCCCAGTCGCCACCCTT
>JBBSKW010000112.1:0-11337 GCA_038256005.1 Pyrinomonadales bacterium | reverse complement strand
TCGCAAAAGGCGGTCACTGTCGGCGAGCATGATGTCGTAAAACTCAGCACGCTTTTCTTCGGAGACCTCTCGCGATTTCAGTGTTTGCAGATAAAGACGGATGGAAGCGATCGGCGTTTTCAGTTCGTGCGTGACGGCGTTTAGAAACGCATCGTGGCGTTCGCTGCGCTTTATTTCGCGGACGAGGAACACCGTGTTGAGGATAAGGCCGGTCGTGATGACCGCAAAGAAAATTATGCCAAGGATCAGCACAGCGACATCGCGAATGCTGAGCAATATCCAGCCGACATTGAGCGCGATCGTCAGGGCCGAAAGGCTAATACCGAGCACCAGAAAGAATATCGCTGTTTTACGCCGTCTCATTGTCCGTTCCAGTTTAAAAGCAAAAAGGCAAAAGTAAATCCGTGATCTACGATTGCCTTTCTGAATTATGCTGTTTGTTTCGTATTACGCCGATTCCGTTGACGGAACCAGATCGGTCGCATCCGCTTGAATGCGGTTCTTCTCTTTCTTCTCGCTGTAAGCGTAAACGTCCGTGATAAGGCCGGTCATCTCGAACAAACGAATCGTGATCCAGTTGATGTCGATCTCGTACCAAGCCAACCCGTGCTTTGCCGAACGCGGGAAAGCGTGGTGGTTGTTGTGCCAGCCTTCACCCCACGTCAAAGCAGCTACAAGCGCGTTGTTTCGCGAATCGTCGCGGGTATCGAATCGACGAGTTCCCCACAAGTGAGTTGCCGAGTTTACTAACCACGTGAAGTGCCAGCCGACTACCGTCTTAACGAAAACGCCCCAGACGACCATCGACCATCCGCCGATCGCGAACAGTGCCGCAGCGACGATGATGATCGGGATAAAATAATATTTGTTGATCCATTGATGAAAGCGGTCATTTGCGAAATCGGGGCAGTACCGCTGCATGTCCGCCCACGTTTGCTGTTGGGCTTTACCACGCATTATCCAACCCATATGCGACCAATATGTGCCGAATCGCGGGCTGTGCGGATCGCGTTCTGTTTCGGTGAATGCATGGTGTACACGATGAGTCGTAACCCATGTCAGCGGGCCGGATTGGAGAGCAAGGGTTGCAATCGTGCTGAGCGTATATTCAAGCCATTTCGGAGCTTTGAATCCTCGATGCGTCAGCAGACGATGGTAGCCGATTCCCACTCCGAGGCTTCCTGCAAACCACCAAAGAAATAAAAATGCGAAAAGGTTTGACCAGCTAAATGTAAAAAATGCGGCGACCGCCACAACGTGAAAAAGTGTAACGAACACCAAAGTGTTCCAGTTGATCTTATTGTTATCGTGTTCAAGCGACATCGCGTTCTGCATATTTCCCCCAATGATCGGTAGAGCTAATATTTCGCGGAGAACGAATCTCCATTGAAAAGCCTAACAGGTCTTAGCTGCGTTGAATGTAAGAGTTTTGTAACAGTTGAGGTATCAAGATCGCTTCTGTTTTAAGCGAGTAATTTAACTGGGTTTCGGCTTCGAGGAGCGGGCGTTTTGTCCTATTTGGTTCGACCGCGCTGATCATTCTTGACACTATTTAAGCTATGCATTTGTGTCACTTCCGTTTCAAAGTTTAAATTAGTGCTCAATGGCGAGAAATCGAAAATCGAAGCTCGTGCTTTACGTTGAGTTTGCCGTTGCCAAAACGATACTTTTCGTTCTGGGCGTGTTGCCACGCGGCGCGGCGATCGGGCTTGGCATCTTCGTCGCGAAAGTCGGTTTCAGACTGCTCAGTCGGCTTCGCAAAACAGGACTGCGAAATCTCGAACTCGCATTTCCTGAAAAGTCTGAAAACGAACGACTTCAGATCTTAAAAGGCACTTTCGAAAACCTCGGCCGTGTCCTCGGTGAAGTAAGTCAGTTCCACAAATATACTCGCGATGATCTCGCACGAATTGTAGATTTTCAATTCGACGAAGAAACTACGCGGCTTTACGAACAAGTGAAGCGTGAAAAACGCGGTGTCGTAATAACAACTGGACATCTCGGAAATTGGGAGATGCTGGTTTTCGCGTTCGCCGCGTTGTACGAACCGATGTCGTATCTTGCCCGGCCACTGGATAATCCCTTGCTTGAAGAACTCACCGTCGGCATAAGAACGCGTTTCGGAGCGCGTCCGATCAATAAGGCAAATTCGGCGATGCTCGCGATAAAACTGTTGCGCGAAGGCGAGATCTTGGGTGTTTTGGCGGACGTAAACGCACATCCAAAAGAAGGCGTTTTCGTGCCGTTTTTTGGCATTGAATCATGTACAACAGCCGGCCCGGCAATGTTTGCGATCCGCACGAACTCGATCCTCTTTCCGATATTTTGCGTGTTCGATAAAGAAAACGATCGGTACAAGATCGTTCGTGGTGCCGCGATTGAACCGGTGATAACCGGCGACCGAACGGCAGATGTTCTGGCAACGACAGCCGCCTACACGTCTGAGATCGAGAAGGTGATTCGTATATATCCGGAGCAATGGCTATGGATACATAAACGCTGGAAAACACGACCGATAGGCGAGCCTGATCTTTATTGAAATCGCGTTGAGAAGTCGCTTTTTTCTTGGCGTTTTGTTGGTGTGTTTTTAGTTGCCGAGGCGTTTGGCCAACAGCGGCTTCGACCTCTTTGGCGGCGCTTTCATTTGGAGTTTCACCGATCGGTTTACAAAACTCAGTAAAGGCGATAACATTCCGCCCCGATTAGTTATGTATAGTTTTACACTCTGAAACCATGGCAAAATCGATCTCATTGTCCGTGGGTATCAAGCCGGCGGCGAATTTTGGCCGGCGAAGAACTAACACTCAATTACAACATGGACGAGGACAGCCCGCTGATGCCCTGCAAATGCGGCGTATCAAAATGCAAAGGAAGCATAGGCTATTGAGATTTTCGGGCCTGCGACTGAATGGCCGTTATCGCAACTGCATCTACGATGTCTTCGGCGGTGCAGCCCCGTGAGAGATCGTTGCATGGGCGGTCGAGGCCCTGCAGAATTGGGCCGATGGCGGTTCCGCCGGTGAGGCGTTCGGTTAGTTTGTAGGCGATGTTTCCGGCGTTGAGGTCAGGGAAAATGAGTACGTTCGCTTTTCCCGCCACAGGCGATCCGGAAGCCTTTGAATCGGCTACTGACTGGACCAACGCGGCATCTGCCTGCATTTCACCGTCGATCTGAAGTTCGGGCATTCTCGCCCGCACGGTCTTTGTAGCTTCAACGACCTTGTCGATGCTTTTGTGCTTCGCACTTCCCTTTGTTGAAAAAGAAAGCATCGCGACCCTTGGCTCAACCTGCAAAAGAGCGCGGCAAGAATCTGCCGAAGCGATTGCGATTTCGGCGAGTTCGTTCACGTCCGGATCGATCACGACGCCGCAATCTGCATATATCATCGAACCTTGCGCCCCAAATGAAATGCCCTTACTTCCGTGCGGGCCATTGACAGGCGGCACTACCATCAAAAAAAATGACGAGACCGTCTTAAATCCGGCATGAACGCCGATGCACCTGAGCGCTGCAGTAACCGTATGAGCCGTCGTGTTGGTCGCACCTGCGACTGAGCCATCCGCTTTGCCCTCGCGAACCAACAGATTTCCGTAGTAAAGCGGATCTTTCACCGCCTGTTCGGCTTCCTCGAGCGTGGTTCCCTTTGCTCGGCGAAGATCGTAATAAAGCGTTGCATATTTGCCAAAGTCCGCAGACTTTCGATGATCCAAAATCGAAACGCCGTTCAGGTTCACCCCGTTTTCCGCCGCGAGCGACTTTATTTTCTCTTCGTCGCCGAGAATTGTGATCGCCGCAATGCCACCACGCGAGCATATTTCGGCAGCGTGCAGCGTCCGAATATCGTCGCCCTCGGCCAAAATAATGTGCTGCCGGTCGGCAACCGCTCGTTTGCGAATCTGTTCCAGGATCATAGGAGGCCTTCTAATCACTCGAATTTACCATACAACGGGCGCCGCCGAAACTTGCACAAAGCTTAGGTTGTTCCTAGACTTAGGGAATCCCGAGAAGTCGAGACGAAAATGAGCGAAACCAGAGCCCTACAGACCAGACCGATGAAGAGTGAAGCCCGCGGGCGAATGAGCAATTTCCTAATGTTCTTGCCGAACATGGTTCGTCTTCTTGGGCGACTGCTGAAGGATTCCCGAGTCCCTACGGCTGAGAAAGGCCTGTTCCTTGCCGCGATCATTTATGTGATCTCGCCGATCGATCTTATCCCGGACATCTTTCCGTTCATTGGTCAGGTCGATGACATTTATATGGTCGCGCTCACGCTTCTTCGTCTCGTTAATCGTACGGATGAAAAGGTGGTTCGCCAGCTTTGGCCCGGCGGTGGCGACATTGTCGCACTCGCAGATTCGATCGCAGGCATCGCTCCGATGCTCCTTCCAAAGCGCGTCGCCCGGGTTCTTACATCGCGTGTTGAACTTGCACCAGCCGGTAAAATGCTTCGCGGAATAGGGAAAACCGGAGAACCGTTGATGGTTGAGATTCCGGAGCCTGAAAAGATAGATGTCGACTCGCGATCGAAAATGACGAATTGATCAGAAGATTTATTTGGATTTTCCCTTTGTTTGCAACTATATAGTGCGTAGCTCGTAACTAATTCCATGTTGAAATGCTGACAGTTCAGCGAGGTTTGCGTCCCGGTTTCCCATAGCCGATGGTCAACGCCTATTATTTATGTTCGAACGTTACACCGAACGATCACGCAGGGTTATATTTTTTGCACGGTACGAGGCCCTTCAATACGGCTCGCCCGTCATTGCTCCTGAGCATCTGCTTCTTGGCCTGATGCGAGAAGACAAAACTGTCGGTGCTCGCTTTTTTCCATACAAGAAATCGATAACCGTTGACGCCGTCCGACGTGAGGTCGAGGAGCGGATCGTTGTACGCGACCGCATTCCCCAATCTGCAGAGCTTCACCTGTCCGCGGAAACGAAACGAATTCTCTTTTACGCTAATGAAGAAAGCCGTCATTTGAAAACGCGGCACGTTGGTCCCGAACATCTTCTTGCCGGAATGCTCCGCGAGGAACGCACGGTTGCGGCCGAGATACTGTTTCAGAATGGGCTTCGCGTACAAGACGTTCGTGACGAGATCGGGCGCCAAACCGGGCTTCCGGCGCTTCTTCGCGAGACTACGAAGGAAGAATCGAAAACACCGAGCCTGGAAGAATTCACCCGTGATCTGACCGCTGAAGCCGCAAAAGGAAAGCTTGATTCGCTCGTCGGCCGAAAGCCTGAGATCGAACGGCTTATCGAGATCCTTTGCCGGCGTACAAAGAACAATCCGGTGCTTATCGGCGAAGCCGGTGTGGGCAAGACTGCGATCATCGAAGGCCTTGCTCAATCGATCGTTGACCGTCAGGTTCCAACCTATCTCGAAGAAAAACGAATACTATCGCTCGATCTTTCGTCGGTCGTTGCGGGAACGAAATACCGCGGCCAGTTCGAAGAACGGCTGAAGAAAATAATGGCCGAGTTGCGGGAGAATCCACACAATATTGTTTTCATTGACGAGATCCATACGTTGGTCGGGGCAGGCTCTGCCGAGGGAACGCTCGATGCGGCAAACATTTTGAAACCTGCTCTTTCACGGGGCGAAATTCAATGTATCGGCGCGACAACACCAGGCGAATACCGCCGTTCTGTCGAGAAAGACCGAGCGCTCGAACGGCGCTTTCAGGCCGTGAAGGTCGAACCGCCAAGTGAAACTGAAGCGATCGAGATCATTCGCGGTATCGTTGACCGCTATGAAGCGTTTCACCAGATCCGCTACACGCAAGAGGCGCTCGAAGCGGCAGTCTTTCAGTCCAACAGATATATTCCGGATCGATTCTTGCCCGACAAGGCGATCGATGTGCTCGATGAAGCGGGCGCACGAACGAAGCTGCGTCATCAGCAGGAGATCGTCGGCGAACCTTCATGGAAGGAAGCCGTCGAAAGCTGGAAACGGGCAGCCGCTAGCGAAGATCAGTTGATCTCCTACGAGCTTCGAAGCATCGAAGATTCGTTCCTTACGGTTGAGGTTCGCAAAGACGATGTCGATGAAGTTATCGCTCGTTGGACCGGCGTTCCGGTAAGCTCTATCAAGCTCGAAGAAGCTGCCAAACTGCTTTCGATAGAGACCGAACTTCAAAAACGCATTATTTCTCAAAGACCAGCGATCTCGTCATTGGCACGCGCGATCCGTCGTTCGCGTGCGGGAATAAAGAATCCGAATCGTCCCGTTGGCTCTTTTCTGTTTCTGGGGCCGACCGGTGTTGGAAAGACAGAGGTTGCCCGAACTTTAGCTGATTATTTATTCGCGTCCGAACGATCATTGATCCGTTTTGACATGAGCGAGTTCATGGAAAAACATGCTGCGGCAAAGTTCATCGGCTCGCCTCCGGGATATGTCGGGCACGAAGAAGGCGGCCAATTGACCGAACGACTTCGCAGATCGCCGTATTCGATCGTTCTTTTCGACGAGGTTGAAAAAGCTCATCCTGATGTCTTCAACATGCTTTTGCAGGTCTTCGAAGACGGTATGATCTCCGATTCGATGGGAAACACCGTTGACTGCAAGCACGCGATCTTCATATTGACCTCGAACATCGGAGCTCGAACTATACAGAAACGCGGCAACTTGGGGTTTCAGGCCGGCGGCGACGTTTCTCGCGAAAATCTTGAAAGTCAGGTAATGACTCAGGTCAAGCAAACCTTCGCTCCGGAATTCATCAACCGGCTTGACGAGATTATCATCTTTGACGAACTGACCGATGTTGATCTTGCTCAGATCGTTGATCTTCAGATCGATCGATTGAACGCAATGCTCGAGAAGAAAGCACTTAAGCTTACGATCACCGACGATGCCCGCGATTGGCTCATCGAAAAGACATGCGCCGATCGGATGTACGGAGCGAGACCGCTAAAACGTGCATTGCAGCGTTACGTCGAGGATGAACTGTCCGAGGCCTTGATCCAGGGCGAGATCACGGAAAAAAGCGACGTTGAAATCTATGTGCTTGATGGAGAGCTGAAACTTCGCGAAAGACTTCGGGCGGTATTCGAACAAAGTTTGATAGCCAGTAACTGACCGTGCGACACAACGTTGCATCGAGAGAGGCTGGTGACAATGTCATCGGCCCTTCTTTTTGAGCATTGCTACTCTTCGCGACCAACTATTTTCGAGGCTTCATAATAGAGATCGAACGTCGGCTTACTGCCAGGATTCGCCTGCCGCGTAGACTTCTTTTTTCCAGATCGGAACGGTCTTTTTCAGCTCAACTATCAGCCATTCGCACGCCGCGAACGCCGCTTTTCTGTGCGGAGCAGCGACCGAAATAACAACGCTCGTCTCGCCGATCTCAAGCCGTCCGATCCGATGAACGATCCCGACCGCCGACACGTCAAATTCCGCCTTCGCCTGGTCAATCAGCTTCGCCATCTCCTTCAAAGCCATCGGCTCGGAGGCCTCGTAAACCAGATATTCCGTCTCGCGAACCGTCCCGTCCTTCTGTTTAGTGAACTTACGAGCGTAGCCATCAAGCGTGACCGTCGCGCCACAGTCCGCCGGCACGACCCGCCGAGAAACGGACGCTATATCGATTCGCGCAGTTGTAAGTTCGTAAAAATCCACTAGGAATTCGTCGGGCGATCGATCTGTGAACGCAGTTCTGCGGGCAATTGCTCCCAAAGTTCGACGTGGGATTCAACGAGGCGGGCAATATCGGCAAGATCTTTCATACGCTTGCTCTGACGACGCGTCGGGTCTCTCCAGGCACGGATTTTTCCTTGGAGTGTGTCTTCCAAGAAGCGACCCGCACCAGGATTCCATGAACATCCCCTGCAACGCCTCGAGACGCGAAATCGCGGTACATTTCTTCAGTCGTAAGTTGGATCGCAACTTTAGATTTGCCTTTGAAATTGATCGACGATTCAAAGGTTTCAGCCCTAAAACCTGAATCAGTTAAAGCGTTTTCAGCTTTCTCGATGGAGTCGGCGGCGACAACAAAATCTACATCAAGTGTAACCATCTGCTCCGCGACCCAAAAGTTCACCGCAACACCATCGATAGCACACCAAAGGATATCAGCCGATTCCAACGCGTTTACAAAACGAATCTCATCGTTGGTCCCGCCAAGTGTTTGCCAATCGTAGAATTGCTTCTCAGTCATACTGGATCCGCAAAGATGATAGCGTATTGTTCAACCGCCCGAAACTGCAGTGAATACTGCCAAAGTGTCGCCGTCCTGCAGCGACGTATCGAGCGAGACGTATTCTTCGTTGAGAGCGACGAGGAGTTTGTGCTTGTTGAGTCCCGGATTCGCTTGCTTTACTTGGCCTAGCACTTCGCCGACGTTCGAACCTTCTAGAAAGTCAATTTCGACTTTCCGCTTTCCTACAGCGTCTCCGACGGCCCCAAAAAATAAAATCTCCATATGCATAATGTGGCCCTTACTCACGTGCGGGCTATCGACACTATTTGATCGCTCCCGCGATCGGGCTGGAGGCGGACGCGTAGAGGCGTTTGGGCATTCGGCCGGAAAGGTAGCCGAGACGGCCGGCTAGGACGGCAAGTTTCATCGCGGTCGCCATCTGGGCAGCGTCGCCGGCTTCGGCGATGGCCGTGTTCATCAAGATCGCGTCTGCGCCGAGTTCCATCGCGATCGCTGCGTCCGACGGCACGCCGACTCCAGCATCGACGATTATCGTCGCATCAGGCAATTGTTCACGCATGATTCGCAAATTCGACGGATTCTGCACGCCCATGCCCGAACCGATCGGAGCAGCCAGCGGCATCACCGCTGGACAGCCCGCATCAAGCAGTTTCTTCGCCATTATAAGATCGTCCGTGAAATACGGAAGAACGATAAAGCCTTCTTTGGCCAGAACTTTTGCCGCTTCGAGCGTCTGCTCGTTGTCGGGCAGCAGCGTTACGGGGTCGCCGATAACTTCAAGCTTTATCCAGTCCGTCTCAAGAGCTTCGCGGGCCAGCCGAGAAGTGCGAATCGCATGCTCCGCATCGTAACAACCAGCAGTATTCGGCAATATCTGCATTGCAGGAGCCAGGTGGTCGAGAAACGATTCCGTCTGCCGATCAAGCGGAACACGGTTCACGGCGACCGTTACCATTTCCGCACCGGAAGCAAGATGCGCCGCCTTCATCTCATCGAACGAACGGTATTTTCCTGTCCCGATGATGAGCCGCGAGCCGAATTCTTTTCCTGCTAAAACGAATTTTTCTGACATTTATAAATGGATTTTCACGCAAAGCCTCGAAGAACGCAAAAGTTACCCGCCGCCGACGAAGTGGATCACTTCGATAACGTCTGTGTCGTTCACTGCAGTCTTATCCCAGTCGTGCTTTCGGACGACGGACTTATTCAGTTCAACCGCGACACGCTGCTTTGGCAAAGAAAAAAGATCGAGAAGCTGGTCCAGCGTGACCTCGCCTTCGATCTGTTTATTTTCGCCGTTTAGAACTATCGCAACCATCTTTACGATAGTTTCGCTTATTGGCCGTTCGAACCCAAATTTGAAATTCTAAATCTGAGATTACGAACCGCTTTATCCGTGTGCGATCGGCCGTCTAAGTTCAATTTCTTCGCCGTCGCTTATTGCACGAACAAGAAAAGCGGCTCGGCCTGACTTGAACTTAGGAAACTGCAGCGTTACGTTCGCGAGCCCGTTCTTATCGGTCATTGAATGAAAAATTAGCGGTCTAAATGCGGAACCGATTATCTTAACCATTACTTCTGCACCGACGACGACCTTGCGTCCGCTGCCACGGCAAACCATTACTGAGATCGACATAGTTTCGCCGCCCTTAAACTGCTCGTTGCCAAGAAATTCTATTGCAAGCCGATTATTGGATGGGCGCTCTTTGCCCGCCAGATCACTAACGATCGCTACTGCCTCGTCCGGCAACATTGAGGAATCGTCGATTATGTTGATGACATCAATGATCGGGCCATGCGATGGTTGGGGTATCGGTGCAAAGCGTACATCAGGTTTGGGGATAGATATCTCACGCTTCAGATCCATTGCGTCCTTGCCTGCGGGAATATCAGCTTTCGGCTGAGTCGCCTTGGACTGCCTTAAACCTGAGACTGCAGAAACAACTTCGTGAACAGCTGGTGTTTTCTCGGCATCGCGGCCGGACATTTTCTTAAGATCATTTAGGCGACCGGCACTTATCGCGGCACAGATCAACCGATGCTGCTTCTGCAGTCGTTCTGCCAGTACAGCCTCATCAAAACCCGCACTTACGAGGTCATCATAGGGCGAACGCTTGCTCGCTAAGATTGTGCCACGGTCGTAAATAAGCGAGAGTATTATCGGCCGCGAAAGACCTTTGTCCTCGGTTTGAACATGATAGGTCACACCGTTAAAATCTATGTCTGTATTAAACCCAGTGATCACGATAAATGTAGGTCGGTGAGGGATGTTCGGGCGTAAACTTCCGAGCTTTTCGGAACACTGAAAGATACCATAGTTCGTCATTGACGGTCAACGAATTTATCGGACATCGTGGTCCCACTTCTCGCTTCTAAGATGCAAAAACTTACCGTATTTTATTTGAATATCGAAACTTAACCTTCCTTGACACCTAATAGGCGTTAACTTAGGATTTAGTTTGTGCCGACAATCTAAATATCGCATTTGGGAAACCGTGTACTAGTCCGCTTCCCGGGCGATCAGGTCGCGTCAAAATTGAGGTCACAATGTCAGAATTCAGTGTGATGAATTACGCTCCGATCGGAATAATGTTCCTGGTCGCGATCGGCTTTGCGATTAGTCAACTGCTAGTAACGCAGTTGATAGGACCGCGCAAACGGACGGCGACCAAGTTGATGCCGTATGAGTGCGGAAAAGATCCGGTGGGCGGTGCCCGCGATCGATTTTCGATCAAATTTTACGTTGTAGCGGTGACGTTTTTGCTTTTCGATCTGGAAATTCTCTTCTTGGTTCCTTTTGCCGTTGCCTTCAAGAGACTTATCGGCTTGGAACAAACGTCGGGAATCGCCTACGGCACTATCGCATTCGTCGGGATAATGGCATTCATGATCATGGTCGTCGTTGGCCTGATATACGACTGGAAAAAGGGAGCATTCGAGTGGAGTATTCAGGCTCGTGCTTCGGCGAAAGCCCAAGCCCTTGAGATGAAAAGGAACCAGGCACGTGACCGGTTCGACAACACCGATATAAAGGAAGCGGCCTAGATTCTTGGCATTGGGGTGATTCTATGGGTTTAGAAAATACAATATTCGAATCGCTGCCGGACGTGGTAACGGTCAAGCTAGACGCTATCGTTAATTGGGCGCGGAAATCTAGCCTGTGGCCCGCGACTTT
>JBBSKW010000111.1:0-11499 GCA_038256005.1 Pyrinomonadales bacterium | reverse complement strand
GTCATTGTAAGTCTATTTCTCGCTATCTTTGTTTCGGCACAGGTTCCGACGCCGAAAGATGTGCTTGGCTTCACGCCCGGCGATGACCGAAAGCTCGCGAGTTGGGCAAGCATTGTCGATTATTTCAAAAAGCTGGATGCAGCGAGCGACCGGATGGTCTTCGAGGAGATCGGGAAGACAACCATGGGAGCGCCATTCGTCTACGCTACGATTAGCTCGCCGGAGAATCTAAAGAACCTCGACAAATATAAAGACATTAACGCCAAGCTCGCCGACCCGCGCCTGATAAAATCGAATCAGAAACTTGCCGATTCGCTGGCCAAAGAAGGCAAGACCATCGTCCTCATCACCTGCGGCATTCATTCGACCGAGGTCGGCTCGACACTTTCTTCGATGCTGATCGGCCACAGACTAGCATCGAGCAACGAACCGGAAATTAAAAACATTCTCGAAAATACGATCATCCTGCTCGTACCCAGCCTCAACCCCGACGGCGTCGATATCGTCAAGAATTGGTACGACAAAACGCTGGGCACGCCGTACGAAGGGACGAATCCGCCCGAGCTTTATCATAAGTACGTCGGCCACGATAACAACCGCGACTGGTACGCCTTTACACAGGTCGAGACGCAGCTGACCGTCGATAAGATCCACAACGTCTGGCATCCGCAGATCGTACTCGACGTCCATCAACAAGGCACGCACGGCGCACGCCAATTCCTGCCGCCCTACATGGCTCCGGTCGAACCGAACGTGCCGAAACAGATCGTCGAAGGCTTTACCGAGCTCGGCAACTACATGGCCAGCGACCTCCGCAAGAAAGGCCTGCAGGGCATCACGACCAACACGACCTACGACGCCTGGACGCCCGCACGCGCTTATTCGCACTACCACGGCGGCGTCCGAATCCTAAGCGAAACAGCCTCGGCCCGACTCGCAACTCCGGTCAACATAAAATTCGAAGACCTCCGCGGAGCATCAGGCGGCCTCGACGCAAAAAAGGAATCCCCCAACTTCGGCCCGGTCTGGAAAGGCGGCGAATGGAAACTCCGCAACATCACCGACTACATGACCGGCACCGCATTCTCGTTGTTGAATCACGCGGCGAATAATCGGGAGAAGTGGTTGTCGCGGTTTTATGAGATCGGGAAGGAAGCGGTGCGACCGAGAATCTCTCCGGGTGAACTGTACGGATATCGATTGAAAATCGATGACAACTTTCCCGAGTTGTTGCGAATCCTCGACCGAGGCGGAGTACAGTACGGCTATCCCAAAGACGAAAAAGCGACGAAGATCAATGCTAACGGTTATCGGACAACAACCTATCCATCGGAATCAATAGTTGTTCCGATTGAACAGCCAAATGGTGCGTTCGCAAAGGCCCTCCTAGAGCGTCAAGTTTATCCTGATCTGAAGGATATCAGCGGGAACCCAATATCGCCCTATGATGTAACTGCACATACCCTTCCACTTTTGATGAACATCAAGGTTGAGGAGATCAAAGCTCCTTTCAAACCCCGATGGATCAGTAAAGTCCTAATCAATAGCGGCGTATCCCATTGTGGAAGCGGGGAAAACAAAATTGGGGTCTACAAATCCGATAATCCTTCGATGGACGAAGGCTGGACTCGGTGGGTTATTGAAAACGAACCTTGTAGGAAGAGCGAAGAAGTCAGCAACCACAAAATCAGGATAAATCGACTTAACCAAGAACAACCCCCTAAGGACTCTAGAGGTCAACCTCAAATGGATCTGCCGTACAAATCAATCGTCTTCCCCGACCAATCCGCCAACCAGATCCTCAACGGCTATGCAAAAGGCTCGATGCCGGAAGAATACACGGGCGGCGTGGGGAAGGAAGGCGTTGAGAATCTGAAAAAGTTTGTCGAGGCCGGCGGGACGCTTGTGTTTCTGAACCGCTCGTCCGATTTCGCGATTCGTGAGTTCAACCTGCCCATCCGCGACGTAACCAAAGGCCTGCCGCGAGAGGATTTCTTCATTCCCGGCTCGATCCTCCGCACCGAACTCGACACGACGCATCCAATCGCAAAGGGAATGCCAATAGAATCGATCGCGTGGTTCGAAGATTCACCCGCATTCGAGATTGCTCAGGATGCCCGCGTCGAGGTCATCGGCCGCTATCCGAGCGATCCGAAGAGCGTCCTACTCTCAGGCTGGGCTCTCGGTGCCGAAAAAATAGCTGGCAAAGCCGCTCTCGTCTCGATCCCGATGGGCAAGGGCAAGATCATCCTTTTCGGCTTTCGACCGCAGTACCGGGCACAGTCGCTGGCGACGTTCCCGCTGCTGTTTAATGCGATCGGGAATTAATTACATCGCATGAATATTGTTTCGCTGGAAAATGTTTCGAAGAACTACGGTTTTAAACCGCTTTTTGAGAACGTAACGCTTGGCCTTGAGGACCGCGACAAGGTCGGCATCATTGGTGCGAACGGTTCGGGCAAAACTACGTTTTTGCGTATTCTTGCCGGGCTCGAAGAACCCGACACCGGCCGTGTAGTCCGTGCCAAGGGGCAGACGCTCGCCTATCTTTCGCAGAATCCGCCGTACGACGAAAACCTGACCGTGTTGGAGACGATCTTCGCATCGAGTAGCGGCATAATGCAGACGATCCGCGATTACGAGGCGGTATGCCACGACCTCGCTGCCGGTAACGACGACGCGGCGTTGCTCCAGCGGATGTCCGACCTTCAGCACGAACTGGAAATGAACGGCGGTTGGGAGATAGAGGCAAACGCCCGTGCGGTACTAACCAAACTCGACATTACCGACACCGCCGCAAAGATGGGAACGCTTTCCGGCGGCCAGCGAAAACGTGTCGCTCTCGCCCACGAGCTGATCTTCAAACCGGACATTCTGATCCTGGACGAGCCGACAAATCATCTCGACGCCGACACGATCGAATGGCTCGAAGCATATCTCGCACGTTACACCGGAATGCTTCTGCTAGTTACGCACGACCGGTATTTCCTCGACCGTGTAACGAGCCGCATCTTTGAGGTGGATCGCGGCGGAATCCAGAATTTCAACGGCAACTACGCATATTACCTCGAAAAAAAGGCCGAGCAGGAAGATCAGCGTGCGACCGAAGGGCACAAACGCGAACAGCTCATCAAGAAAGAACTCGCTTGGCTCCGTCGCGGTGCAAAGGCCCGGACTCGGAAATCGAAACACCGCATCGAGGCCGCACACACGCTAATGGCTCAGCCGAAAGAAGCCGCAAAACAAGACGTTGATATTGCGATTGGCTCAAAGCGGCTTGGTTCAAAAGTCATCGAGATCATTGGCATTTCGAAAAGCTACGATTCGAACACACTGATCAACGACCTGAAGTATATTCTCAAACGCGATGACCGCATCGGTATCATCGGTGCGAATGGGTCAGGCAAGACCACGCTGCTCGATATGATCACTGGACGCGTCACTCCGGACGCGGGCGAGATTGCCGTCGGGCAGACAGTTCACATCGGATACTACGATCAGGAAAGCCGCGAACTTAACGACGAACAGCGTGTGATCGATTACATCCGTGATATTGCCGAATACGTCACCACAAACGAAGGCGTACAGATCACTGCAGGCAAAATGCTCGAGCGATTTCTTTTCACCCCCGCGCAGCAATATGCCGTGATAGGCAATCTGTCGGGCGGCGAACGAAGACGTTTGTATTTGTTGAGAATTCTAATGGGCTCGCCGAACGTATTATTGCTCGATGAGCCGACGAACGATCTCGATATCCCGACGCTGATCGCTCTCGAAGAATATCTAGACGAGTTCGCCGGAGCCTTGATAGTCGTCAGCCACGATCGCTATTTCCTCGACCGAACGATCGAGAATATTTTTCGATTCGAGCCGGGCGGCAACGTCCGCGAATTCGCCGGTGATTACACCGCCTATCTCGAAGCCGCAGCCCGTGACGAAGTTCCTGTCGTTAGCCAGCACGTCAGTAAGGGCAACGCGAAAAACAACAATGAAGGGAGCGCGAAACATTCCGCGGACGATACCAATACCAAGCCCAAAAAGCTTTCGTTCAAAGAAACTCGCGAACTCGAAGCTCTGGAAAAAAGCATCGCCGCCGCCGAATCGCGGATGCCCGAAATCGAGAAGGAACTAAAGCACGCGGGCAGCGATGCCGGACGCGTCCATCAATTATTTACCGAACAGCAATCGCTCGAAACAAAACTCGAATCGGACATGACGCGCTGGACAGAACTGGCGGAACGCGCAGAGATCAAATAGAACAAAGATAGCGAAAAAATCCCTTTCAATGTAGAATGTCCGAAATCGCCTGATCCTACAAAGCACACATGGAACTATTAACGAGTATGAATCTTATCGTTCTTTTTGCCATCATTGGCGGTGTCGGCTTTGTTTTCCTGCTCGCGTCCTTAGTGCTCGGCGATATTTTCGAGATGTTCGGCAGCGATGCCGATCTCGGCGGTGACGGCCACGATTTCGGGCTTTTTGATAGTCGTGTGATCGCCGTCTTTGTTACAGCCTTTGGCGGGTTTGGTTTGATCGGCGCGTGGTCTGGTTTTGGTGCTGTTACAAGTTCGCTAATTGGATTGCTTGGCGGGGTTATCTTTGGCGGCGTGGTTTCCGCATTCGGCAGATTTCTCGTCGGGCAACAGTCGTCATCAAGCGTAACAGATAACGATCTTCTAGGGCGTACGGCACAGGTAACCGTCACGATCAAACCCGGTGAACTCGGACAGATAACGGCTCGCATCGGCGACGAACGTGTTGAAAAACTTGCCCGAACGAGCGGCGGTGAATCGATCGCCATTGGTTCTATTGTTAAGGTCGCCGAGATCGCAGGTGATTCGGTAATTGTTGAGATAGAAAGAGGTTAAAACGTGGATATTCTTTCCGAGTACTGGGCACTTCTAATTCCCGTCGTTGTGTTGGTGATCGTTATTGCGGCGATGATCGCAATAATGCTGATCGGTCGTAACTATATTAAGGTTTCGCCAAATCAAGCTGCCGTTATTTCAGGCCGCAGGCGAAAGCTCGCCGATGGTTCGGTCGCCGGTTATCGGCTTGTTCGAGGCGGTGCTACGCTCGTTTTTCCGTTCCTCGAAAAGGTGGAATATCTCGATCTGAACGTGATCACGGTGCCGCTTGCGACCCAGCGCGCGTACACGGTTCAGGGTGTTCCAGTTTCGGTGAAGGCCGTGGCAAACGTGAAGATCAAGGGCGACGACAGCAGCCTTAGGGCGGCGTCAGAACGTTTTCTCGGCATGCCGCAACAGCAGTTTCACCAGCTTGTTTTCCAAACGCTTGAAGGCCACCTTCGCGCGATCCTCGGCACGCTGACCGTCGAAGAAATAAACAACGACCGCCAGAGTTTCGCCCAGAAATTATTGACCGAAGCCGCAGGCGACCTTGAAAAGATGGGCATCGGCCTTGACGCTCTTACCATTCAGGAGATCTCGGACGAAGAAGGCTATCTCGACGCACTTGGTAAACGGCGAACTGCCGAAGTAAAACGCGATGCCGAGATCGGCCAAGCTGAAGCAAATCGCGATTCGAAAATTAAAGCCTCGCTCGCACTGCAAGAGGGTGAAAAAGTACGGCTCGAAACGGAAGCTCTAATTGCGCAATCGACCCGCGAAACAGAGATTCAAAAAGCTCAGGTTCAGGCAGAGATTCAATCGGAACAGGCCAAAGCAAATCAGGCCGGGCCTCTCGCCGATGCTAGAGCACAACAGCAGGTGACCGTCGAAGAAGTTCGCGTCGAACGAGTCCGCACACAGGAGCAGATCGCCGTTCAGGAACAAGAAGTTCTGCGTAAGGAAAAGGAACTTGAGGCAACGGTTGTTAAACAGGCTGAAGCAGACCGAAAGGCATCGGTTCTAAGAGCACAGGGATTACAGGAATCAGCCATTCTCGAGGCTGAAGGCCGAAAGCAAGCTCAGATCGCGATCGCCGAGGCCGACGCTCAAACACTCGAACGCGAGGGCCAAGGCCGTGCCGCTGCCGTCGCCGCCGAAGGTAAAGCTGAGGCTGAGAAGATTCGTGCAATCGGTCTTGCCGAAGCTGAGAAGCTTGAAGCGACAGGCCTTGCACACGCAAAAGCAACAGAAGCACAAGGATTGGCGGAGGCGGCGGCGATCAAAGAAAAGGCCGCAGCGTGGCGTGAGTTTAACGACGCCGCACGCCTGCAAACGATCCTCGAAAGACTACCTGCGATCATCGAATCGTCGGCTCCCGTTTTTCAGGCAGTCGCAGAACCGCTCGGCAAGATAGATAAGATCGTGATGATCGACCAAGGCGGTAATGGAAATGGCGACGGCCACACAAGCGGCATAAACCGCTTCGCTCAAACCGGCCCGACCGTTATCTTTTCGCTGCTCCAACAGCTACAAGCTCTTGGTATAAATTGGCCGGATCTGCTCGCACAACTTGGAGTTAGCGAAAATGGTGCGGCCGGCGAGAAATCGGTAACGCCCTCGAAAGAGCAGCCAAAACCGCCTCCGCCAGTGAGTATACCCGAATAGAAAAAGCCGAATGGCGAACAAGTCCATCCGGCAAACATCAATGATTCAAAACGGGCAGTTAACAGAAATGTTCTCTGCCTTTTTCGTTAGCTTTCTTTTGCCATCAAGCGATCGGTCGTTGCGTCGCCTTTCTTTCCATCCATATCCTGAAGGGTAAAACGCTGAGTATCGGCATTTTCGTCAAAGCTTGCCGGTTCTAGAGCAGCCTTCAAAACATCGCTAACTCGCGTTGCGGGAATTATCTCGAGCTCCTTTCGAACGTCCTCAGGAATTTCCTCGATATCGCTTTCATTTTGCGCCGGTAAGATTATTCGGCGAATTCCTGCCCGATGTGCGGCGAGGACCTTCTCTTTTACGCCGCCCACCGGAAACACCAGCCCGGACAACGTTATCTCGCCGGTCATCGCCGTGTCGGTGCGGACCTTTCTACCCGTGTAAAGCGATGCAAGTGCTGAAGCCATTGTCACGCCTGCGCTCGGGCCGTCTTTTGGAATTGCACCCGCCGGCACGTGAAGATGAACGCCGTTCTGCTTTATCTGCTCGGCGTCGATACCGAATTCGACCGCGTGCGACCACAGATAGCTGCGTGCCGCTTGAGCGGACTCTTTCATCACTTCGCCGAGTTGCCCGGTAAGCGTCAGGCCGCTCCCGCCCGGAAGCGCCGTCGCCTCAATGAACAAAACCTCTCCGCCCATTTCTGTCCACGCCATTCCGGTTGCGACACCGGCTGGCATTTCCTTGCGGGCTTCTTCGGGATGGAAGCGCGGCGGCCCGAGATATTCTCTGACCTCTGCAACATCAATAACAACTTTGTCAATCGAACCTTGTGCGACTTTTAAGGCAACCTTACGCGCCAAGTTTCCGATCGTCCGCTCGACTTGTCTTACACCTGCCTCGCGCGAATAACGCGCCGTTAAAAGATTGATCGCCGCATCTGTAATTTCAAATTGTTCCGGTTTAAGTCCGTTCTCCGTTATCTGTCGCGGCACGAGATACTGCTTCGCGATGTTCAGTTTCTCGCGGTCGCTGTACCCCGCAATATTAATGATCTCCATCCGGTCGCGTAGCGGCATCGGTATCGGCCCAAGCGAATTTGCCGTAGCAATGAAGAATACTTTCGAAAGATCGAACGGCAGATCCAGATAGTTATCGCGAAACGTACTGTTTTGAGCCGGATCCAGGATCTCAAGCAAGGCCGCCGACGGATCGCCGCGATAATCGTTGCCGAGCTTATCTATTTCATCGAGCATCATCACCGGATTGTTGACGGCAACGCGGCGAAGCGCCTGAATGATTCGCCCAGGCATCGCTCCGATATAAGTTCGCCGATGGCCCCGCAGCTCCGCCTCATCACGCATTCCGCCGAGCGACATCCGCTCAAATTCGCGTCCCAGCGCACGAGCGATAGAGCGGCCGAGCGATGTTTTACCGACTCCTGGAGGGCCGACAAAAAGCAGTATTGGACTCTTCGAATCAGGGCGAAGCTTAACAACCGCAAGCGATTCCAGAATGCGTTCCTTTACGTCTTCAAGCCCGTAATGGTCTTCGTCCAAGATCTTGCGAGCCTCATTAAGGTCAAGCTTTTCCTCGCTCGCCTTTCGCCACGGCAATTCGAGAACGTATTCAAGATACGTTCGGATAACGTGATAATCGGGAGCCGATTGCGGAAGGGCTTCCATGCGCTTTAACTCGCGATTCGCTTCCTTCCGCACATCGTCGGGAATGTCTGCGGTTTCGAGACGTTCGCGAAGTTGCTGAGCTTCAGCCTTCTCGCCACCTTCATCATCTTCACCAAGCTCTTTCTGAATCTGCTTCATCTGCTGCCGCAAGATGTAATCGCGTTGAGATTTATCCATTTCGCCCTGCGCTTCGTTAGCGATCTTTGAACGGATCTGCATTATCTCGAGTTCGCGGGCGAGAGCTCCGTGTGTCAGCGAAAGCAGTTCGTCGGCGGTGTTTGATTCAAGCATTTTCTGCTCGGTCTCAACGCCGAGATCGAGGACAGACGCAAGAAAATACGAAAGTTGGATCGGATCGGTCTGCGTCATTACAGCCATTCGAATCTCGGGCGGAACCTGCGGTAACATCGCCAGAGCCTGCTGGATCATGCCTTGAATGTTGCGTTTTAGGGCTTCGATCGCTTCGTCGTCGACACGTTCGAGTTCCGGCAGCTTTTCGACCCTTGCTTTTAGATACGGCTGTTCGCCGCTCCATTCGACTATGCGAAAACGTTCAAGTCCTTGCACGATCAATTGCATCACGCCCTCGTTCCGCATCATTCGTTTGATCGAAACGATGGTGCCGACCTGATAAAGATCGTCGTATTTCGCCTCGTCGCCGGTCACGCCTTCGCTCTTTGTAGTTATGCAGCCGAGAAACTTTTCTTCGGTGGAAAGCGCGGATTCAACGGCACGCATCGAACGTTCGCGGCCGACCGCTAGCGGCACAACAGTGTCCGGAAACAGTGTCGTATTCTGAAGCGGAAGTATCGCCACCTCAAGCTGTTGAGGAATATTAACTTCGGTTTCATTGAGCGGATCTTGGAGTGTCTCTTCAGCCATAATTTTACCGATGGTTTGATGAAAACTTTGGTGCGGGGGTTACGTTGCAAATTATTCGTCGCCCTTGTGGAGCCGAATGATCAAAAGGCCGTTCTCGAACATGTGATCGAGCTTTACGCCGTCGATCGAAGCCGGAAACTTCAGCGTCTTCTCAAAACGGCTGTAAGTGATCTCCAATTGATGAAAAGATCCACCCGCCGCACACGAGCGATCCTTTCGGCAGCCAATGATGTATAGCGTGTTGCCCTCGACCTCGATCTCAACATCTTCCGCGGCAACACCCGCAAGCTCGACCTTTACGACCCAGCCATCCGCGACCTGATAAACATCAGCCGCCGGCAACCAAAGCCGCCCCGAAGGCTTCGCACCGCCCGAAGAACCAAGAAACTGAAAATGTCGATTAAATGCCTTGGCCATCTCTATTTCTTACTCCAAAATGCCGAGCCGCTTGAGATCTCTTCAAGTGTTTCGGCGATCTCGCGTTCGTCTTCCATTTCGAGGGCGATGTCGGCCATCGCGATTATTCCGGCGAGCGAGCCGTCTTCGTTCACGACCGGAATGCGGCGGACCTGTTTGTCGCCCATTAAGCGGATCGCCTCGAATGCAAAATCGTCGGGTTTGACGGAGTAGATCTCGGACGTCATCGCGTCGGAAATGGCGGTTTCAGGCCCTTTTGCGTCGGCCACCGAGCGAACGACAATGTCGCGATCGGTAACGATACCAACCAATTTTCCGCCATCTACGACCGGAACGCTGCCCATATCGCCATCGCGCATCATTTCGGCAATTTCGCGGAGCGACGCCGAAGGCGCAGCGGTCTTAACGCTTGCCGTCATGATCTCGCGGCACTTCATCCGTGCCCGGCCGATTCCCTCTCTTTCTGACATAATGCTATTTTGGTTCGTTTCGGCTGAGAACGCAAGCGATTTTGATTTTGCTGATTCGCTTGGCAGAATTGAAGTATAAGAACAATGGGGAAAGGCAAAACAAATAGACACAAACCCGTACGCGATGGCCGCGGTATTACGGTCGGACGAGCCGAATCTGTACCGCCCGGCCGCAGTGCGACGGTCAAGTTAAAAGACGGTGCAGAGATCGCACTTTTTAACGTCGGCGGTGTGTTTCACGCGATCGAAAATTTCTGCCCGCACAAAGGCTATGGACTTGCTGACTCACCGCTCAAAGGAACGGTCGTCGTCTGCGAACATCACGATTGGAAATTCGACGTTAAGACCGGCCACTGCTTCACCGCTCCGAAATGTTCGATCGACCGTTACGATGTAACTGTCAAAGATGGCTGGATCGTTATCGAGGTTTGAAACAAAAGCTGAAAACTCCGAACTGGCAACTGTAATTTCATCAACAGTTACCGGTTCAGAGTTTGGAGTTATTAGTTATCACTAAAACCGAAGCGTTACAGTTTGCCCGTCAAGCACGAGGTTCGTTGCCGTGACATTTCGAAGCGAGCGGCCGCTGTAGGTTACCTGAATCTCGCCGCTAGCATCTGCGTCACCTGAACTGTCGATCGTAATTCGTGCGGTCGTGTCATCGATAAAGGTCAGCTTTCCGCTAAACGTGACCGAACCGTCGATACGCGAAAGTGTGATATCGGCATCGCCTGTATCGCGAACGGTCAGGCTGCCGCGGATAAGGAACATCGAATTCCGGCCCTCGATCTGCATCGAACCCGTTCCAAACTTTGAAAGCGAAAGTGTTCGCCCAGTGATCGCGACCGGGCCGTCAGACGCAGGTTCGACGACCAGTTCAACATTCGGCGTTTGATTGCCGCGAAGTGTTACCGGCTGGCCTGCCGCGGTCTTAAATCTCAATTCGCCGTTCGACCGTATCTCAGCCTTCAACTCGTATGTCCGTTGACGGTTGATGTCGCGCATTTCATAGTTAAGTTCAAAGGAGATCGGGACGTTGCGGTTACCCGAGTTGACCGTAGTTTCGGCGACAGGTGTTCCGTCCGGATCGGCCGAATCGACGAGCCTAACTTTGACTTCAGAATTGGGCGTGAGCGCGATGCGTTGGCGATAGGTAACCGTGCCACGAATAACCGATTCCCGATTGCCGCCGCCGGCACCTCCGCCGACCGGAACGACTGTGATCTCGACGGTCCTTGGATTGTTTTGCGTGATGACCGGATAATTCGTTTCCGTAGTGAATAACAACCGATCGCCGTCGCGAATTTCGGCGCGAACAGCATAACGATTACGTTCCTGAATCTTTGTCCGGTCATAAGCCATGTCGAACGCAAACGGCACCTGTTTGCCCGAAGTTTCAATGCGTTGCTGTGCGATCGGTGTCGAAGGAGCGTCCGCTCGCGAAACGTCGAGCAGCGAAACCGTCAACACCGCCGTCGGCGGTAGAGCGACACGCTGGCGGTATGTAACCCTTCCGGAGACTACGTTATCCTG
>JBBSKW010000110.1:0-11533 GCA_038256005.1 Pyrinomonadales bacterium | reverse complement strand
GGCCAAGATAATGAAGGATACGGACATCATTATAAATGGTGCCGGAAATGTGACGTTCAACCCGCCACTTGAAACTGCTTTAAGGACAAATGTCGTCGGTTCGAACAACATCATCAAGATGGCCCGGATGATGAAAAAGCCGCGGCTTGTGCATGTTTCGACCTGTTTTGTTGCCGGCAAGCGTTCGGGGGCGATTTGGGAAAACGAGCCGGTTGTTGGGTATTTTCCGCGAAAGGAAGAATTAAAAGGCACTGTTTTTGATGTAAATCGCGAGGTTGAGGATTGCGCGCGTCTTAGCGAACAGGCGCGACAAGAAGCTCATGACGCAGTTCAAGCCGCGAAATTTCGCGAACAGGCGCGCAATCGTTTTCTCGAAGAAGGTCGCGATCCGGACGACGAGGGCGAATTGAAATCCGCGATCTTCCGCGAACGCAAGATGTGGATCCGCGAGCGCACGACCGAACTCGGTGCCGAGCGTGCAGAATACTGGGGTTGGACGAATATTTATACATATTCGAAGTCGCTTGCCGAGCAGATCATCGCTCAGCAGGACGATATTGTGAAGATGCTAGTTCGCCCGTCGATCGTTGAATCGTCAAACCAATATCCGTTCCCCGGATGGAACGAAGGCTTTACGACGACCGCTCCGCTGATATTGATCGCGCTTCGCGGCCAGCCGATCATACCGGTAAACGAAAAGCTGATCCTCGATATTATTCCGGTCGATATGGTTTCGGGAGCGATACTCAGTGCGGCAATGAACGCTCTTGTTGACGACAATCCGCCGCTTGTTTTCCAAGCGTCGTCGGGCGATTCGAACCCGAACGATATGAAGCGGATCGTCGGACTGGTCGGGCTATATAAGCGGCAGCATTTCGAAGACAAAGAGACCGGGAACAAGATCGTTAACAAACTCGCCGGTATGGTCGAGGCGATACCGGTCAAGCAGAGAACGTACGAGATAACGTCGGCTCCGATGTTGAATCGTTTAGCGAAACGCGCCGATAATTTGATGGATCGCGCGACACCGCGGTGGGGTGGCGGGCGGATCGGCAACATCATTTCCGATCTAAAGAAATCGACCGAGGATTTCAAGCAGACCACGCAGGATACGATGGATGCGTTTCGGATGTTCAAACCGTTCATGATCGATAACGAATATCTCTATCGATCGGACAATGTGCGTGCGTTGCAATCGGTTATAAAAGAGAAAGAAAAATCGCTACTGCCGTGGTATCCGGAGCGGCTTGATTGGTACGACTATTGGCTCAACGTTCATTTCCCGGGAATGCGGAAATGGGTCTTGCCGACGCTTGAAGAAGAGCTGAAGGCGGTTGAGAAGCGTTCTTACACATATAAAGATCTGCTCGATCTTTTCGACACTTCGGTGAAGCGTTTCCCGACACGAGTTGCGATGCGTATCGAACGAAATGGCCGCAAGGAGCAATACACCTTCGATGATGTGCGCGAACTGACTCTTCGGGCCGCAGGTTTTCTAGCACACAACGGAATCAAGCAGGGTGACAGAGTAATCCTATTTTCAAACAACATGCCCGAATGGGGAATGACCTATTTCGGGATCTTAAAAGCCGGTGCTACAGCGATACCGATCGACCCGGCTAGCTCGGTCGAAGAGATAATCAATTTCGCAAAAGCCGGCGAAGCATCTGCTCTCGTTATCTCGCCGAAATTGGCTACGGAAAATGCTGACCTTGTCGATAAGTTCAAAGAGGCCAAGTTGAACGTGAATGTCTGGACGTTCGACGAAGTATTCGAAATGTCGGATGAGCTTGAGGAATCGAAGCGGCTTGCTTTACTCCCGCCAAAGGTTCTCGGAAATGCGGTCGCGTCGCTGATCTTTACATCGGGCACGACCGGTAAGCCGAAGGCGGTTATGCTCTCGCATAAAAATTTTACGAACATGATCTCGATGCTTTCGAGCGTGCTCGATATGGATCTGACGGACGGAGTTTTGTCGGTTTTGCCGATGCATCACACGTTTGAATTCTCGGCTGGATTCCTTACGCCGTTCTCAAATGGAACGCAGATCACGTATCTGAATGACTTGACCGCTGAAGACCTTTCGCGAACGATGGAGAACAGTCATGTTACGGGTATGGTAGGAGTTCCGGCATTGTGGGAAATGCTGCATCGGCGGATCAAGACTCGGCTTCGCGAACGCGGTGATTGGATCGCTGATCTTGCGGATAACGTTATCGAATTCAACGCGTGGATCCGCGACAACACCCCATTCAATCTCGGCCCGATCGTCTTTTTCCCGATTCACCAAGGGCTCGGCGGAAAAATGCGTTATCTTATTTCCGGTGGTTCGGCATTGTCAGAAAAAGTGCAAAAGGATCTGCACGGATTAGGCTTCACCGTCTTGGAAGGTTACGGCCTAACTGAATCCTCGCCGGTGCTTACGGTCGCTCGTCCTGGAAATAAATTATTGCGGGGAAGCGTGGGTAAACCGCTTCCGGGTGTCGAGGTCAAGATCGAAAATCCGGATGATAACGGCGTCGGCGAGGTCATCGCTCGCGGGCAGAACGTGATGCTCGGCTATTACAACAATGACGAAGCGACCGAAGCCGTCCTGCATGATCGATGGCTCAAAACGGGCGATCTTGGGAAGCTTGATGAGGATGGAAATCTGTTCATCGTCGGTCGCTCAAAGGATGTGATCATCGATTCGAACGGCAAGAATATCTACCCCGACGAGATCGAGGACACGTACAGTAAGTCCGGTTTTATTAAGGAATTGAGCGTTGTCGGCTTGCCCGATGACGACGGCGGTGAAAAGATCGCGTCGCTCGTCGTACCCGATTACGAACACGAAATATCGTTAACGCGAGCCGAGGCGAACAAGAAGATCGAGGACCATTTCCGTGAGGTTTCTGCCGGAATTCCATTCTTCAAACGCGTCAAAATAATGCATATCACACCGTTCGAATTGCCACGAACAGCAACGCGGAAAGTGAAACGCCTCGAGGTCGTCGAGATGCTGCAAGCCCTTGAAGATCGCAATCGCAAGAAGACAAAGGATGCGGCCGATTCAAAGGGTGACGATAATTTATTGTGGATCAGAAAGATCGTCGCGACGGTTTCGAGCCGGCCGCTTTCGGACATCGCGATCGAAGACCGGTTAAGCGATCTAGGGTTTGATTCATTGATGTTCGTCGAACTTCAAGCCGCGATCGAAGACGCTGGCGGGCGCGTTCTTTCGCCGGACACATTGAACGAGGTCCAGTCCGTCCGCGAATTGTTGACTGCCGTTCAGCGTGTTAATAAGTCGAAACGCCTCATTGACGAACCGAAGGTTGATGAGAAGAAAGACGAAGAGGAATTACACATTCCGGGAATTGTTCGCAGGGTCGGGAACACGTTGGTCGATCTTGCTCAGAACACGCTGTATGAAGGGGTGCTCGACACGCGGATCGAGGGCGAATCAAACGTGCCTCAGCATGTTAATTTCATCGTCGCGCCGAATCATACGTCGCACATCGATACTGGTTTAGTTAAAAAGGCTCTCGGCGAAGGCGTTGCCGAACAAACGGTCGCGGTCGCCGCCGCGGATTACTGGTTCGATACGAAATACAAGCGTGCGTATATGAATAATTTCACGACGCTAGTGCCGATCGAACGGACGGGAAGCTTGCGGCAATCGCTGCGGCACGTCACACGCATCTTAAATGAAGGCTACAATGCTTTGATCTTTCCCGAGGGCGGAAGGCAGGAATCAGGCGAGATCGCGGAGTTCAAACCGATAATCGGCTATCTGGCGCTTAATCAAAAGATCGGCATTTTGCCAATTTATATATGGGGAACTTATCAGGCGTTTCCTAAGGGAACCATTTTGCCAAAGGGAAGCAGCATCGGGGCGAAGGTCGGCGCGAAGGTGGGACATTTTCTCGAATACGAAGAGCTGAAAGCGATGACCCAAGGCGTTCCAAATACCGAGGCGTATCGCTTGATCGCTGCTCGCGTCGAACACGAGGTTAAGAATATGCGTGATGGTAAACGGGCTAAGTTTGACGTTGCGACAGTTCGAAAGCAATGGAAGAGTGAACGTAGGAGAACGCGAAAACAGGAACCGGTGATCGACGAATAGAACGGTGTCAATCAATTGGAAAAATTATTCGGAAATGCCTGTTGCGAAGCATTTCCGTCCAGATCGAAAATTCCCGATAGTTATTTCTGAATCGCGGGCAAAAGCAGTCCGATCAGAACCGCAACACTTGCCGAAACGACAAGTAGTCCAATAAGGGTGAAACCCATTGCGTTCTTTACTCGATTTACTGTGTTCTTCATGATAATTACTCCTTTACTAATAAGATTGGAAGCCGTTTTCGACATCCACTTATTAATGCGAGTTAATGCGAGGCGTAGCTAAAAAACTATCATCGGTGCAGAAAAAAGTTTTCGGAAACGAATGTTAGGTTGTTGGAATCAAAACTCTCGAGGGCATTCATCCGTATAAGACAAGAAATATTCAGACCCGTTTCAAACAATATGAAAAAAGCAATTTCAGTCCTTCTCATAGCATTCATAGTTACTTTGACCGTCCCTGTTCCGGCGCAGAAGGCCGTCGCAAAAGCGCCTTTGCGGATCGAATTCGAAAAATTTACATTGCCAAACGGGCTGAACGTGATCTTTCACATCGATCGATCCGATCCGATCGTGGCGGTGAATTTGACGGCGCATGTCGGGTCGGCACGCGAGAAAGCCGGACGAACCGGTTTTGCTCATATGTTTGAGCACTTATTGTTTTTAGAATCGGAGAATCTCGGCAAGGGCGGGCTCGATAAGCTTTCGGCCCGGATCGGCGGCTCTGGTGCGAACGGTTCGACGAGCCGTGACCGGACAAATTATCTGCAGACAGTGCCGAACGATGCGCTTGAGAAAATGATCTGGGCCGAGGCCGATAAGCTTGGCTGGTTCATCAACACTGTGACTGAAGCGGTAGTCGAGAAAGAAAAACAGGTCGTTAAGAACGAGAAGCGTCAGGGCGTCGATAACGAACCTTACGGGCATACGCAATACGTCATCGACAAGGCGTTGTATCCTGAAGATCATCCATACAATTGGCAGGTTATCGGTTCGCTAGAAGATCTTCAGGCGGCGACGCTCGGCGACGTCAAAGAGTTCTTCCGCCGCTGGTACGTCCCGAACAATGTAACGCTCGTGGTCGCCGGCGACTTCGATACTGTCCAGGCAAAGAAGTGGGTCGAGAAATATTTCAGCGAGATCAAAAACGGGCAGCCGATCGAACGTCAGCCGAAGCGTTCCGGTGTGGTGAAACAGACCGTCAAGCTTTATCACGAAGATAACTTTGCACGCTTGCCCGAACTGACGATGGCTTGGCCGGTCGTTGAGCAATACCACCCTGATTCCTATCCGCTTGCTGTGCTTTCAACCTATCTGTCCGAAGGAAAGAAGGCTCCGCTTTACAAGGTGCTCGTCGAGGAAAAGAAATTAACCGACGATGCGGCCATGTATTCGTATACCTCTGAGCTCGCTGGACAAATGCAGCTTGAGGTCAGGGCGTTTCCCGATAAAGATCTTGACGAAGTCGCGGCAGGAATAGGCGAAGCGTTCGCCCTCTTTGAGAAGGAAGGAATTTCGCAGAAAGATCTCGATCGGATCAAGGCGGGGCAAGAAACGGAGTTTTACGGTTCGCTATCGAACGTATTGGGCAAGGGAGCTCAATTAGCACAGTGCAGTATTTTCGCGGGCGATCCAGGATGTATCGAAAAGGATATCCAGAATATTCTCGCAGTGACTCCGGCTGACGTAACACGCGTTTACGACAAGTATATTAAGGGCAAGAATTTTGTCGCGACGAGTTTTGTGCCAAAAGGAAAAACTGCCCTTGCTCTTGATGGTTCCACCAAGGCCGTAGTTGTCGAAGAGCCGATCGTGCAAGGTGCCGAAGACGAAGTTGATGCGTCCGCAGCGGCAGAATACCCGAAAACTCCATCGTCCTTTGACCGCAGCAAGGAACCGCCGTATGGCACCGAGCCGCAAGTAAAAGTGCCGACGATCTGGGAGCAAAAGCTGTCGAATGGCATTCGCATTTTGGGCATCGAAAACGCGGAAGTTCCGCTCGTTCAATTCAATATTCAGATCGCGGGTGGTCAGCTTTTGGAAGACCTGAACAAAGGCGGTGTGGCCAATCTTACGGCAGAATTGATGAACGAAGGCACGGCAAAGCGAACGCCCGTCGAACTTGAAGAAGCGATCTTGCAGCTTGGCGCCTCGATCGACATCAGCGCCGGAAAGGAAGAGATCGTTATCTCGGGAACGACATTGGCTAGGAATTATCCGGCGACAATGGCGATCGTCGAAGAGATGATGCTGCACCCGCGATGGGATGCTGCAGAATTCGCTCTTGCGAAAGAGGCGACGATAAGCCAGATCCAGCAGCAGCAGGCGAACCCGAATGCGATCGCTCAGAATCAATACAATCAACTAATTTACGGTAAAGACAACATCTATTCGCGAAACCCGCTGGGCACGGTGGATTCCGTAAATGCAATCACGCTCGACGACCTAAAGGCGTTTTACGCGAAGAGCTTTTCGCCGTCGGTTTCAAGAATGCATGTTGTAGGTTCGCTGGGTAAACCTGCGGTTACCGCTCCGCTCTCGAGCCTAGCGAAAAACTGGAAAGCGAAGATGGTTGATATTCCGGCGATCAAGCCACCGACAGCACCGGCCAAAGCGCAGGTATATTTTTACGATGTGCCGAACGCCTCGCAGTCGGTTTTGAGGATCGGTTACCCGGCACTTACGGTTACCGATAAGGATTTCTATCCTGCTTCGGTCGCAAATTACATTTTCGGAGGCGGCGGGTTTGCGTCTCAGTTGACCCAGCAGCTTCGTGAAGGAAAAGGATACACGTACGGAATAGGCTCGGGTTTTGGCGGAACAAACTACGTCGGGCCGTTTACAATTTCGAGTGGCGTGCGTAGCAACGTTACGCTCGAATCGACACAGTTGATCAAAAGCATTCTTCAGAACTACGGCAAAAATTATTCAGAAGCGGATCTCGCCACGACCAAGGGCTTTTTGATCAAAAGCAACGCGCGAACGTTCGAAACCGCCGGAGCAAAACTCGGGATGCTCAACAACATTTCGAAATACGGCTGGACCAGCGATTACATTAAGCAGCGTGAGCAGACCGTCCGGTCAATGACGGTTGATCAAATCAAGTCGCTTTCAAGCAAATACTTTGACGCGAACCGAATGATCTGGCTCGTCGTCGGCGACGCCAAGACACAACTGCCGCGTTTGAAGGAACTAGGCTTCGGCGATCCGATCTTGTTGAATTAGTGAAGAGCGTCCTTAAAGCCGAACTCTGCGTTTAAATCACAATGGCAAAGAAGAAAGCGTTAGCTAAAACCGAAAAGAAGATATTGATCACCGGTGGCACCGGATTTTTGGGTGCGGAGATCGTTCGACAATTGCTGGACGCGGGTGCAATAAACCTTCGGGTGATGGCGTCGAGTGTTCCCGCGTGGATGACTGACGCGGGCATTGAGGCGGCGGTCGGTTCGGTGACAAGCCGAGAAGACGTAGCCAATGCGGTCGCAAATGTTTCAACGATCTTTCATCTTGCGGGCAAGGTATCGCGGGACAATGGCGATGCCGCCGCGATGAACAAGATCCACGTTGAAGGCACTCGAATTCTCTGCGAAGAGGCAACAAAAGCGGGCGTTCAAACGATGATCCTCGCTTCGTCGAGCGGGACGATCGCCGTTAGCGAGGACGAACAGATCTTTGACGAAACTTTCCCGCAACCAGTAGATGTGATCACGCAATGGGCTTATTACGCGTCGAAGTTTTATCAGGAACGTGCGGCGCTTGAAAATTTCGATGGCGACGGCCGCAGGCTCGTGATAATGAACCCGACGCTTCTTCTGGGCCCGGGCGACGAGCGGTTGAGC
This sequence comes from Pyrinomonadales bacterium, assembly GCA_038256005.1. Taxonomy (GTDB): domain Bacteria; phylum Acidobacteriota; class Blastocatellia; order Pyrinomonadales; family Pyrinomonadaceae; genus OLB17. The sequence continues at coordinate 3,590 of JBBSKW010000110.1, read as the reverse complement.
TCGACGAAGATCGTGCTGGATTTTCTTGGAAAGAAGATCCCATACTGCCCGAGCGGCGGGCTGAGCATTGTCGATACGCGCGACGCGGCGGCGGCATTTATTTCAGCCGTTGAAAAGGGAAAGCATCAGGAAAAGTATCTGCTCGGTTCGGCGAATATGACATTTGCGGATTTTTTCGGACGGGTCGCTCGACTATCGGGCGTTTCAGCTCCGATGCTGAAGATGCCTAAGAAACTCGCAATGGCGGGCTCGTCAATGATCGAATCGGTCTTCAAGAATTGGGGCAAGACTTCGCCGGTCGCGTCGAACGAGGTAGAGCAGGCCGAGCATTTCTGGTACTTCGATTCGTCGAAGGCCGAGGAACACCTAGGATTCACTCCTCGCGATGAACAAGAAACACTGAACGATACGATCAAAGACATTCGCGAAAACATCCTCGGTGAATCGGTGTTCAAATAAGCCAAACTATTTCTTTGGTTGAAAGAAAAAGAAGAAAAATATCGCGGCGTGTTCGCGGCTTACGCTTTTGCATAACCGATAGTTGAACGTGAACTGTTCTCAACGGTTCCGCTTGAATTCACATAATCGATGGTCGATCGGATCGCATTCTCTACCGTTCCATTTGATCCGATAAAACTAACGTTCGAACGCGACGCGTTCTCAACCGTTCCATTGTCCTGAATATAGCCCAACGTACTCCTCGACGCATTCTCGACCGTGCCGTCTTATTAAAGATCGTCTGGAACATATAAGAATACTGTTTCAACACTTTTACTTGTATCGCGTGAGTCGACCGCGTTACCAATATACCATTCAAGCGGCCGCCAACTAATGTTTCCAACACTTACCGGAGACGGGTCATACACCAAAAGCTTGTGCCCAAGGCTATAAAAATAGGAAATGCCGGCGATCACGACGATATGTGTTTTGCCGTTCACCCAAAGCGGACCGTAGGTTTTCAACCACGCCTCTATCCATTCAGGCGAAGGAGATATCGGCGGGACGTGCTTAAGCCCTATGCGTAACGCTGTCTGTACTATCTGCGGATTTTGGATACCCTTATTATCGTCGCGAAGCTTGGCACATTGAGTATCAAACTCGGGCGAGATCAGATGCGCAAAGCTTTTCTGCTCTTTTTCCTCTTTCCATTTTATGAGCATTTGAGCACTTGCGTACCAACAGCTCATATTCAATTCTTGTGGGATAAGCTTCATTCCTTCGACGATGTATGCCATATTTCCGACCTCCCGAAATTGATACTATTTTGGTGACGACTAGCCATTCTAAAATTTGCCTAATCGGTAACACATTTAGCGGAGGATTCCCATTTTCACGGTCGCTGATCAGGTTGTGCGCGAAATATATAACGAAGCTGGCCGCCGGGATCTACTCTATCGTCGAACTACTGCTGAGTACTCCGAAAGTTATTGGCTCGTCGTCGATGATCGGTTTCCAAGCATTCTGTACGCTGCAAAAATAACCGCTCCGATCACGATCGCGATCAAGATCGGCAGACTTTCATTGAGCACTCTTTCATCTGTCAAAAGCCAGCCGATCAGCAAGATCGAAAGTATTGTCGCCGGAACGCCAAGCCTGCTTTTGAACTGAGCATCCGGGGCATTTGATCGCTTTCGGAAAACCGGTAACGACAGGCAAGTCGTCGCATATACCAAAAGCCGCGTCACGGTTGCGATCGCCACTGCTGTAAAAAAGCTGCTGTAGATGGTCATTGCGAGGATCACCAATGCGGTCAGGATTATCGAGATGTAAGGTGTCTTGAATCTCGAATGCGTCTGGGCCAGTATCTTCGGTAATTCTTTCTGTTCGGCCATCGCGAAAGGCAATCTCGAAGCTGCTAGAAATCCGCCGTTCAAATTACCAAGTATCGAGATCAACGCACCGACGGCGATAAACGTCGCCCCTGCTGTCCCGAGGAAAGTCACCGCAGCATCGGCAAGTGGTGTTTTCGAATCGGCCAGGCCGGGCAACGTTCCGAGAGCGACGAGTTGGATCAAAACATAGAGCACCGTGCAGACACCGAGAGCGACGAAGAGTGCAAAGGGAAGATCGCGTTTTGGGTCTTTCGACTCACCGGCAGGGATGACCGCGGCTTCAAACCCTACATAGGCGTAGATCAGTAAGAGAACTGCGGCCGCGAAATTCGAATATTCCGGGACCGTATCGAAACGTAGATTTGACGGCTCGATATAAAAAATACCGATCCCAACAAAGACGAAGAGCGGAAGCAGCTTTCCGATTGTAAAGACATTTGTAAGAATGGTCGATTCGCGAACGCCGACCAGATTTACCAGCGTCATCGGGATCAACACAAGCAAAATTATTAGGACGCGTAACCAGCCCGTGGTCGCTTCCGGATAGAAGAAACCGAGATAGATCAGAAACGCGTTGCAGTTCGCGGCATAAGTGGCGACCCGAACGATCCAGTAAAGCCAGCCGACCTCGAATCCGACGAGCGGCCCAAACGCCTCGCGTGCGTAAAGATACATACCTCCGGTCGCGTCGAAGCGGCTCGACACTTCGGCAAAACAAAGTACGATCGCTCCTGTGATCACCGCGCACATAGCGATCGCGATCAAGCTGAAATCGCCGATCAAGCCTGCGGCTCGTGCCGGAAGGATAAAAATTCCGGTGCCGATGATCGTATTGATCGCAATTGCGGTAAGGTCCCAGCGGCCAATTCCGCGAACTAATTTTTCTTCTGCCATTTGTTACTTATTCGGTTCCGTTTCTTTGGAAGATGCTTTTCGTTTATACTCTGAAAAACAGCTTCGGTAAAGAAAAGTACACAAATAATGCATTTCACTCGTTTAAGTTTCTTGCTTTGTCTCGCCGCACTGTCTGTCTTTGTGCCAAGCGTGCTCGCTCAAACGGCATCTTCCGAAAAAGAGATCGTAAAACCTAACGGCTATAAACAATTAAAACTAAGAGCTTCAACCGAGCTTGGCGAATCGATCGGCGCGATCATTCGCGACCTGATCAACTCGCGTCCCGCCGGAGAGTTCAAAGAAGACGAGATCGCCTTTAGCCTGATCGACCTGACCGATCCGGCGAATTTGCGTTTTGCTAACTTCCGCGGCGAGGAAAAGATCTATCCGGCGAGCGTCGTCAAAGCGTTCTACATGGCGGCACTTTATCAGCAGCTTGAAGATGGAAAGCTTGTCATGACTAAGGAACTCGAACGAGGCCTCCGCGATATGATCGTCGATTCCTCGAACGAAGCCACGCAGTATATCGTCGATGTTTTGACCGATACCTCCAGCGGTGGTGAACTGCCGCAGAAGGAATTCGAGCTTTGGTCAAAGCGGCGTAACCGAATGAATCGGTATTTTGCCTCGATGGGATTTACCAACATCAACGTAAATCAAAAAACGCATTGCGAAGACGCTTATGGTGTGGAGCAGCAGTTTCGTAATTATAAAGGCGAAAATCGAAACATGCTGACGACTAATGCGACGGCGCGATTAATGGCCGAGATCGCACTTGGCCGCTCGGTGAATCAATCAAAAAGCAAGGCGATGATGGAACTTCTGGCTCGCGATCCGTTCGCCGAAAAGCCGAACAGCCAGGCG
>JBBSKW010000109.1:0-11644 GCA_038256005.1 Pyrinomonadales bacterium | reverse complement strand
CGGTATCGGCGACGCGGTAATTCAGGAGTCAACCGACAAAGCCGATGAGGTATTGATCAAGATACCTGTAATTGGTGGTACGGAAGCTGCAGAAGCTCCGATTCCTTCTACCGCAAACACAAATTCGACTTCGAACTCAACCACGAATTCAAACACTTCTGGCACCGATGTTTTGGTAGCACCGCTCGGCAATACGCAGGTTGAAGCCGGCCGCAGGGTCGTGAAAACGGCGCTCGACACGTTTGGTAAGGAAGCCGACCCAACGCAATCTCTCGAGCAAGATACAGCAGCGGCCTATAAGATCGTAGGAACCGATTCGGTCGATCCGATCGCAGGCGAGCAGCTCCGGGATGCGGCGGTTATCGCGACGCTCCTAGGCCTTTTGGGAATGCTCTTCTTTATTGCGTACCGATATGACTGGACGTACGCAGCCGGCGCGGTTGTCGCTGTGTTCCATGACGTGCTAGTTACGCTCGCATTCTTCTCGATATTCCAATGGGAAGTCGGGTTAACGGTCCTCGCGGCAATGCTTACGCTCGTCGGGTTTTCGGTTAACGATACGATCGTTATCTTCGACCGTATTCGTGAGAACGCGAACGCGGACCGAACTGAAGGCCTCTACACCGTAACAAACCGGTCTATCAATCAGACGATGTCGCGAACGATCGTTACCAATGGACTCACATTCCTTTCAGTACTCGCCCTCGTCTTATTTGGCGGGGAAGTTCTCCGGAGCTTTTCGCTCGCACTGTTCGTTGGAATTATCGTTGGTACATATTCGACAATAGCGATCGCCAGCCCGATAGCTATCTGGTGGCAGAGCAAATTGGGTAAAGCCGAAATGAAGGACGTTGGAGTAGAAGACGTGACCACTACGAGGATCGCGTCCGCCTCACGGCGATCTGTAACTCGTCGTCCGGTTACCCGTTGATAAAAAGCATTTCGATCTGATTGTAAAATATTGCAAAGTCTTGCAAAAATGTGAAGTTATTCTTGACTTTCGTTGGTCAAATAAATAGACTTCTCTACGTTGCTGGTCAATTTAATCGCTAGAATTTGCAGTACCGTTTTTGTTCAAGATCAAAAAGGGGACGCGAGATCTTTGTTTGCATTGCCGGCAAGATTCCGTTTACCCCGCACTTGATGAACGACGGTTCGCAAATTCGTTGCAGATAAAACTGTGTAAGCCGGAAGCCGCCGATCCTTCATCGGTTGCAACGGTGAACTTGTAGTTTTCATCAGACATATACTAAGGTTTCGTACCCCTTGACCTGTAGTTTGGCACCGGAATACGGGAGGATAGAAAAATGTTAGACCAATTAGTTGAATCAAAAAGTAACGCTGATATTGATTCCAAGCGTGGTGGATATATTCTTACCACCCTCGTTATCATGGTCACGATACTCACGAGCGCATACCTTTATAGTCTGTTTGCAAAAGAGTATGGTGTCGGCGGAAGCGACCTTAGCCTTGAAACGCTGGTTGCACCGCCCGTGATCGAAGAAGCGCCCGAACCGGAGCCGGAAAAACAGCCGGAAGATAAGCAAAAAGATCCGAATGTAGATGTTCGTGAAAAGGCGATCGCTACAATGGACGAACCGCCACCGCGAGTTCCGGACAAGGTGAGCAACGAAGCTTCTAAGATACCGCCGCGTAACCCGGATAGGTATACGGCAATCGGAAATAAGAATTTTGACGCTACTAATGCACCTTCAGCCGACTACACTGGGCGTGTAAACACGGCTGGAACGGGAAGTAATAGCGGTAATGACGGAGGCGGAGGTTCAGGCGAAACAGGTGGAGCACCACCACCACCACCACCACCACCGGCACCGAAACCACCCCCGAAGCAGATCTCGGGCGGCGTACTTAATGGTAAAGCCCGAAGTTTGCCAAAACCGCCATATCCGCCGGCAGCTCGTGCAGTCCGTGCGGCAGGCCCGGTCACTGTTCAGGTGCTGATAGACGAGAACGGAAACGTCGTTTCGGCAAGCGCCGTTAGCGGACATCCGCTCCTTCGTGCGGCGGCCGCTTCGGCAGCTCGCGGTGCGAAGTTCAGCCCTACGATGCTTTCCGGCCAACCGGTGAAAGTATCGGGGGTGATCACATATAATTTTGTCGCTCCGTAAATTGTGAGCGTGTAAGGGGAGAGGTTCGATGATCCGAAGCCTCTCCCAAAAATTTGTCAAAGTTCGGCAATAATAGATTTTTCAAGATTCTTTGGAGGAGAAACCATGACTTTTTTTGCTAGCCTGATGGGCACACTTTTGCTGTTTTCAGCGGACGGGAAGATCTCGTTTGGCTTTTACGACATCATTTCAAGCTTGACGATTCCCGGCTGGGCCGTGATCATTACGCTGCTCGTTCAGACCGTTTACCTTATCGCCGTCGGTATCGAGCGTTGGTTGACCTATAACAAGGCCAAACAGCAGTCCCGTCAGTACGCTCCGAAAGTCGCTCAGGCGCTTAAGAACAGCAATATTGACGAAGCGATCAACATCAGCGACCGCCATAAGGATTCGCATCTTGCAATGGTCGTATCGTCGGGCCTGAAAGAATTTGCTGCACATCAGGGAGCAGGTGAGATCACTGCAGACGAAATGGAAGCTTCGAAGCGTGCCCTTGAGCGTGCTATTGCCGTTAAGACCGCTGAACTAAAGCGTGGACTCTCGGGTCTTGCAACAGTTGGTTCGACCGCTCCGTTCGTCGGTTTGTTCGGAACCGTTGTGGGTATTATCGGTGCGTTCGTCGCTTTGGCTAGTGCTGAAAACGCAGGTATCGGCGCCGTTGGTGCTGCTATCGCTGAAGCTTTGGTCGCAACCGCTTTCGGTATCGGCGTAGCTATCCCGGCCGTTTGGCTTTTCAACTATTTCACCAACAAAGTTACGAGCTTTAGCGTTGAAATGGAGAACTCGGCTTCGGAACTCATCGATTACTTCATCAGACAGCGGACGAAGAACCTCAAGGCCTAATGCCGCCTTCAGTTTTTTCAAGGGAGGAATATTGCCATGGGTACAAAGATCGGTGGAACCGACGAATTTAACTCGGATATTAACGTTACCCCAATGGTGGACGTCATGCTCGTGTTGCTGATCATCTTTATGATCGTCACACCGCTGCTCCAACAAGGTGTAACTGTAAACATTCCTAAAGAGCTGAACACACCTGAACCAGATCCGAACATTACGAAGGATACGTCTGTCGTGATCGCGATCCCGAACAACAACGACTTTTACATCGGCAAGGACCCATATCCTATAGAGGAACTTGGCGAACGTATTAAGACGTTGATGAAGGATAAACTCGCCGAAGAACGCATTGTTTATATCAAGAGCGGTATAGATGTCGATTACGGCACGGTCGTAAAGGCTATCGATACTATCCGTAAGCAAGAGATCGATAAGATCGGCTTGGTGGCGGACAAGAAAAAAGGTGTGCCGGCTCCCGCGGCCAATTAGTATTAGGGCGGCCCGAAAGTTTGGGCCGCTTAGAAAGCAGGAGAAGTTATGGGAATGTCATCCGGTGGCTCCGATGGAGCAACGCCAAACATCAACGTGACGCCTTTGATCGACGTTTTGCTGGTTCTTTTGATCATTTTTATGATCATCACGCCCGTAAAGCCGAGCAAGTTCGAAGCCAAGGTCCCGGCTGAGCCGAAAGATCAAGCTAACCTTGTTGTCGAGCCCAATCCGCTGAGTCTGGTCGTCTCGATCAATCAGCAAACACGTGCACTTTCGCTCAATAACGAGCCGCAGGGAACGATCGATGAACCGGAAGCACTAACTACCCGGCTCAATGAGATCTTTGCCCAGCGGGAACGCGACAACATTCGCCGTCCGAACTCGAACGAGACGGAAAAAACGTTGTTCGTCAAATCGCCTACCTCAGTTCGATACGGCGACGTAGTAAAAGTTATTGACGCGATAAAGGCAGCAAAGGCATCACCGATCGGTTTACAGATCGACGATCTTTCAAATAACTAAAGTCTGCCGGATGTCGTGGATTTTTACCCCGGCGTTTGTCAGTAATTTGAATTGTATGGAGTCAAAAATGAGATTATCTCGTTTGGGGGGCATTCTGTTGATCGCTTTTGCGGTCCTCGCCACAACGAATTGTTCCTATTATAACCGTGTCATGTCCAGGAAAAACCTGGTAGATGGCTCGACGGCTTACAAAGACCGCAAGTTCGAAGCGGCAGAAGACCTTTTTCGACGAGCGGCTGCCCGAGATCCCGAAGGTGAAACCCTCGAAGGCCGTACTGCACAGATCTTCTTAGCACGAACGCTACATCAGCGGTACAGTGCCGATCGCGGTAATAAAACGTGGGCAGAAAATGCCCTCGCAGAATACAAGAAAGCGGTTCCACAGGCTCTGCGTGAATTCGCTGAAGCAAAGACTGCATACGAAGGCAAACCTTCCGGGGAGCCCGAGCAACGTCGCTACTTTTCGGCAATGTCTGCGGTAAACAGCACAAGTAGTGCCATATCAAGCTTAAGTGACGCGTTGGGGCAAAACGACGCGACCAAGGAATGGCAGCGGCAGGTTGCGGCGGACGAGACTTATCCAGGTACAGCACGTGCCCGTGCCTTGGTTTCGCTCGGACTTGAATACAACACCTGTGCGGGTGACATTACGAATAACGATAAGGTTCGAAAGACCGTTAAAAAGGACGGAAAGGACGCATATGAATTCGTAAAGCCTGAGAATGCGGCCGATCTTGAAAAACTTCGAAATTGTGTTGCTGAAGGCGAAAAGGTTTTCAGCCAGGCATATGCGCTTGAGACCGACACGGTTAAGAACGCCGGTTCTGTCGACATTAAAACGCTTAACGATGATCAGCTGGCCATTTTGGACGAATCGATCTTACCGTTTGAATCTGCTCGGTCGTATCGTGCGGCTATTGGAGTTCAGGCTGCCCGTCTTGCCGAAATGGACGCGTCGGCTGACCTGTCGGCTAAGAAGGCCGAAGCCGATCGCCGAAAGCTGGAATCCGATCAACTGAAGAAGATCGCATCCGACATTAAATCTGAAAAAGAAGCCCGTGTAGCATCCGCACAGGCAGCAGCAGCGGCCGCCGCTGTTGGAAATACGAATACGAAATAGAAATTCGTTTCCTTGTCCTAACTTTGAATGCCCGTTTCCTCCGAACGGGCATTATTTTTATTGAGTTTCCCGCTTTTACGATCTGATATTTTCATGGCTATTGGTATCCGTATTTCGTTAGAATACGAATAACAAGACTTGATGATCCGAATCGAAGACATAATTGAAAAGGTCGAAACGAACCGGCCCAACTCAGACGTTGAGTTGATTCGCCGCGCTTACATGTTCTCGGCCCTTCACCATAAAGGCCAAAAACGAGCGTCGGGCGAACCGTATCTTGTTCATCCGCTTGAGGTTGCCGATATATTGGCGGATATGCGGCTTGATGAGGTAAGCGTTTCGACCGGGTTGCTTCATGACGTTGTCGAAGATACTTTAGTCGACCTCGATACGATCAACTCGTATTTTGGTGATGAGATCACCCAGCTCGTCGACGGCCTGACCAAGATCGCACAGATAAGCAACCTGTCGAAAGAACGACAACAGGCCGAGAACGTACGCAAAATGGTTTTGGCGATGATCACCGACGTCCGCGTCGTTTTGATCAAGCTCGCCGACCGCCTGCATAACATGCGAACAATGCAGTTTCTCAAGCCTGAGAAACGAGCCCGTATTTCACAGGAAACACTTGATATCTATGCACCGATCGCCCATCGGCTCGGTATGGGTAAGTTTCGAAGTGAGCTCGAAGACCTTTCATTCCAGAATCTCTATCCCGAGGAATACAAAAGACTTTCTGACGAGGTTGAGATCCGTCGGCCCGAGCTGGAAGCAACGCTCGAACGAGTAAAGGCAACGGTCGGTGCGCGTCTACGGGAAAACGACGTGCCTTTCATTGAGATCGAAGGACGTGTAAAAAGGCTCTATTCACTTTGGAAGAAACTTAAGAAACAAAAGATTGCGATCGAACAGGTTTACGACCTGATCGCGACGCGGATCATCACGCCAAACGACCGGAAATACTGCTACCTGACCTTAAGCGTCATTCACGACACATGGACTCCTGTTCCGGAGCGTTTCAAGGACTGGATCGCGATACCACGGGATAACCTCTACCAATCGCTCCATACATCAGTGATCGGTGATGGCGGCCAGGCATTCGAGGTTCAGATCCGGACCGAGGAAATGCACCACATCGCCGAAGAAGGCGTGGCGGCCCATTGGAAGTATAAGGAAAAGAAACTCGGACAGGTCGAAGAGGACGCAAGTCTCGATGAACTTCGTAAAACGGTCGAGAAACTTCTGCTGCCGTTGGTCGAAAATACCGAGGTCGGCGAAGATTCCGAAGATTTTCTTGAAACGCTGAAGCTAGACCTTTTTCCAAAAGATGTTTACACGTTCACTCCGATGGGACGTGTGATCCAACTACCACGCGGTTCGTCTCCCATCGATTTTGCATACGCGATCCACTCGGAAGTTGGCGACACTTGCACGGGCGCGAAGATCAATGGCCGAATAGTTCCGCTGAAGTCGGAACTTCAGAACGGTGACGTCATTGAGATATTGACAACTTCTAATTCAAAGCCTTCACGCGACTGGCTTAATTACGTTGTTACCGCTAAAGCTCGGAATCGGGTGCGGCATTGGATCTCCGAGCAGCAGCGAGTCGAGTCGATCGACATCGGCCGAAAGCTTCTCGAAAAAGAGGCCGATAGATTTCGCATTCCACACAAAAAGCTGATAACCAACGACGTCGAAATGAAGCGGATCGCGAACGAGTACGGTTTGGGCAGACCCGATGACCTTCTGGCATCGATCGGTTACGGAAAGACGCTTCCGCGAAATGTGTTGGCTAAATATCTAGGAGCCGAGAAATTTGCCGAACTCGATCCGGAAGGCAGGAAGGAAACGCGGTTTGAAAGCGGTGTAAAGGCGGTCAAGAAACTGATCGGTCTGGGCGAAGATGCGATCATCGTAAAGGGTGTCGACAATCTGCTTACTACTCGTGCCCGTTGCTGTAATCCGCTACGCGGCGAGACGATCATCGGTTATATTTCGCTCGGGAAGGGAATCGTTGTCCACAACAAACGCTGCAAGAACGTTCTGCAACTGATGATCAACAAAGATCGCATCATCGATGTCGATTGGGCAAAGAGTGAAAAGGAAGAGATCCAGTCCGTCCGAATAATGGTCACAACCGAAAACCGGACAGGAATGCTCGCGGGAATTACGAATGCCATTGCCGAGATAAAGACCGGAATTCGGGATGCCAAAGCGAATGTTTCGCGTGACGACCGTGGGCTGATCGAGGTGACCGTCGAGGTTTTCGATAAGAAGCATCTCGACCGGGTAGTGAGTTCTATCTCACAGGTCTCGGGCGTCATCGACGTAGAGCGCGTCAACGATTAGCTCCCAATTTTCCACCCATAACTAAAACTACATAGATGTATAAAAGTTTCCTTTACAAGTAGATCATTTTCGTGTATTCTTCAATTCGTAATTGCCCACTTCAGATTGTCAGCCGGCTCTCTACATTCATATTCGGCTGAATATTCTTTATATTTGATCGTTCTATAATATTCCCCCTTTCGTAAAACTTTTTGTTTGCGAGATACCCGCCGGACCTAAAACCGCGCGGATCCAACTCAGGAGGGTCATTAGCCTCAATAAATAGGACTCGACAGTAATCCCAATCTAGGGTATTTGTTCGTCGTTTTCAGTAGTTTTCATTGTTTAGTCGATTGCAGTTTCTTATCGATATTTGTCCTTCGTAACTAAATTCTATTCGTTCACGAAGAAACTGCAGGCTTCCACTGGAGCCGGAAAAAATCCCAAGGAGTTAATGAATCTACATGAAACGTTTTATCGCAGTTCTCTTAGGCGCCTCGCTTTTAGCGATGTTAATCGTGGTCTTTCCGACCCAGAAAGCAGGCCTTCAGGAAAAACCTGAAATACAAGAAAAACTCAGAAAGTCTGAACGAAGTATACCCGGTCGGTACATCGTTGTGCTTGACGACTCAGCCGCAGGTGCCAGGGGCGAAAATTCGATGGCCGAATTTGCTGCCAACGAACTCTCTGCAGTTTATGGTGGTCGTGTCGAGCGTGTTTTCAAACACGCGATAAACGGCTATTCGGTTGAAATGACCGAGAAGGACGCTGAGAACCTTAGCCACGATCCACGCGTTAAATATGTGGAAGAGGACGCCGAAGTTTCGATCGGTTCAAGCCAGTCTAACGCAACTTGGGGTCTTGACCGTGTCGACCAGAGAAATCTGCCGTTAGATCAAACCTACACGTACAACGCTGATGGAACTGGCGTTAGAGCCTACATTATCGATACCGGCATTCGGGCATCGCATAACGATTTTGGAGGCCGTGTCAGCGGCGGCTATACGGCGATCTCCGACGGCGGCGGAACCGATGACTGCAATGGACACGGAACACATGTCGCGGGAACTACCGGCGGCACGGTTTACGGCGTTGCTAAGAACGTAAGTCTGGTACCGGTACGTGTATTGAATTGCCAAGGCTCGGGAACTAACGCAGGGGTGATCGCGGGTGTGGACTGGGTCACTGCCAATCATGTTAAGCCGGCTGTGGCGAATATGAGCCTCGGTGGCTCAGCTTCCTCGGCCTTGGATACGTCAGTGAACAACTCGATCAATGCAGGCGTTTCATACGCTATAGCGGCCGGGAACAGCAACGCGAACGCCTGTGATTATTCGCCGGCTCGCGCCGCAAACGCCATTACTGTTGGGTCTACGACGAGCACTGACGCACGTTCGTCGTTCTCGAATTTCGGCACCTGTGTTGACATATTTGCACCGGGCAGTTCGATCACTTCTGCTTGGTACACTAGCAATACCGCGATCAATACCATCAGCGGCACGTCCATGGCCTCGCCGCACGTAGCCGGTGTTGCAGCCCTTTATTTGCAGGGAAATGCGAACGCCAGCCCCAGCACGGTTCGCAATGCCCTTGTTAACAACGGTACTGCGGGAAAAGTGACGTCGGCTGGAACGGGTTCGCCAAATGTTTTGCTTTATATGGGCTTCATTGGCGGCGGAACGACGCCGACCCCGACCCCGACGCCGACACCGACTCCTACTCCGACACCGACGCCCACTCCGGATCCGACTTCGATCGATCTGGCTGTTTCGATGACGAAGTTCAGAGGTAGCAACACTGCGAATCTTTCGTGGAGCGGTGCAAGTGATTCCGTGAACGTTTGGCGAAATGGTTCGACGATCGCTGCAACCAGTGGTTCTACCTACGCTGATAATTTGGGTAAAGGTAGCGGCTCGCAAACGTATCAAGTTTGCAATGCAGGAACTTCTACTTGTTCGAACTCTGTGACCGTTAATTATTGATCGGTTTAACTAATAGATTAAGCGGCGGCGGGTGATAGCAACTCGCCGCCTTCGTTTTGTGTTTCGACGGAAATCTGATAACATTTTCGTTTTGTTTCGAAGTTGTAGTTTACTAAGTGAAAGCGATGGAAACCATCTCAACAGAAAAGGCACCGGGGGCGATCGGCCCGTATTCACAGGCGATAAAAGCAAACGGCATGGTCTTTTGCTCGGGGCAGATCCCGATCGATATTGCGACCGGAGAATTTGTTTCGAATGACATTGCAGAACAGACCGAGCAGGTATTGAAGAATCTTAGTGCGGTTCTGGACGCGGCCGGATCAAGCCTAAATAAGGTCGTTAAAACAGGAGTCTTCCTTGCTGATATGAACGATTTTGCGGCGATGAATGAAGTTTACGGCCGATACTTCGATTCAAATAAACCGGCACGTGCAACTGTTGAAGCGGCAAGGTTGCCACGGGATGCTAAGGTCGAGATCGACTGCATTGCTTTAGCCTAGAGTGGGCTCCTTTTGCTAGCGAAGACACGAACTTTGGACACAGAAAATGCCAAACCCCGAATTAACGGCGTTTGGCAACCAAAAGCGAGTAGCGTAACTCAAAGAATCTTACGCAGCTTTGACAACTTTACCGGATTTGATGCACCGCGTGCACGCCTTTATACGGCTGTTGCCGCCCGCGGGAAGTTGAACACGAACCCGCTGTAGATTCGGATTGAACCTACGACGTGTCTTGTTGTTAGCGTGTGAAACGTTATTTCCGAACTGCGGGCCTTTGCCGCATATGTCGCATCTTTTAGCCATTTTATTATTGCCTCCAAAAATGAGGTGAAGAGTTTTGTAAAACTCAAAAACAAGTTTTATAGCAATTTCCGAAGGTATAGTCAAGTAATGATAAAAACAGTCTCACTCAAAAGAGTAACCGCCAAAGTGCAATTTCTAAAAACTCGGGCCTTTCCGTTGGCCCTTATCTTATCGGCTTCGGCCTTTTTTGCCGCATGCGGTGAAACCGGCCCGACCACTCCGGGTTCTGTAAACCCAACAGACACTGCTGCGACCGTTAACGGTAAAGCCATCACGATGGAAGAGGTCGAGCGTGCCATAAAGCAGCAGGCCCAAGGCCAAGAAACCCGTCTGTCGCCGCTGGAACTCGCCGCCGCCCGTTTGCAGGTTCTACAGAGCTTGATCGAACAGGAAGTGATGTTCCAGAAAGCGGAGAAGGAAGGCACTGTGCCGACCGAGGAAGAAGTCACGGTGGAGTTCAACAAGCGAAAGACCGCAACCAGTTTGTCTGCGGAACAGTTTGCGGCTGAGATGGCGAAGGTAGGTGAAACCGAAGCTTCGGCCCGGCTTTCGATCAAACGAGGACTTGCTATCGCGAAGTTGAACGAAAAGATCACAAACAAGATCGAACCGCCGAAAGACTCTGAGATCGAGCTGTTCTACTCAACCAATCGTGAAGCCTTCAAACGTAAGCGCGGAGCCCAGCTCGGTGCGATCGTTTTCGATCCGCGCGATCTAGGCGAAGGCGATCTAACTAAGAATGATCTTGAAGCGCAGACAAAGGCTCGTGAGACTGGTGCTCGTCTCCTGCAAGGAGCAGATTTTGCAACGGTGGCGCGTGAGCTGAGCGAAGATCAAGACACGCGATTTAAGGGCGGCGATTGGCAGTATTTCACCGAAGAGCAGATGAAACAGGTTTTCCCGCAAGGTTTGGCTGAAGGCATTATGTCGTTGAACAACGGTGACATCGTAAGAAATATCGTTCCGCTCGAGGGCCGCTATCTTTTGCTAAAAGTTCAGCAGAAAGTGGTTGCAGACGAAGATCGCACGCTCGATACACTAGGTGTTCGACAGGAAATAACTGAAAGTCTTAGCAATTCGCGCAAGCAACTTCTTGCCGCTTCGTATCAAACTGCCGCAATGAACGAAGCCCGCATCGAGAATTTCCTTGCTAAGAAGGTGGTTGAAAATCCGAACGAATTGAGCGGTGCACGTCCGGCTGGTGCAGCAGACGTGCCTGCGATTCCCGCGAACTCGAATTCGAACGTTTCGACCACGAATACAGCTTCAAATGCTGCTACCTCGACGAATGCGAATCGACCGGCGGCGTCAAAAACGCGTGCGAATTCAAACCGCTAGGCTTTCCTAGTTGGTTCGATCGAGTCAGACCTTAAG
Organism: Pyrinomonadales bacterium; assembly: GCA_038256005.1. GTDB lineage: Bacteria > Acidobacteriota > Blastocatellia > Pyrinomonadales > Pyrinomonadaceae > OLB17. The sequence continues at coordinate 54 of JBBSKW010000109.1, read as the reverse complement.
GTAAAGGGCAGAACGTGGATTTTGCCTTTTACCTTTTTACTTTGTTCCACATAT
>JBBSKW010000108.1:0-11718 GCA_038256005.1 Pyrinomonadales bacterium | reverse complement strand
ACAAAATGGGTAAGCGGCTAGCGGTCGAACATCCGGCCGAGGCCGATCTGGTCGTTCCGGTTCCGGACAGCGGAGTTGCGGCGGCGATCGGCTATGCACGCGAATCTGGCATCAATTATCGCCAGGCGATCATTCGCAACCATTACGTCGGCCGTACGTTCATCGAGCCCTCGCAATCAATCCGTTCCTTTGGCGTGAGGCTTAAGCTAAATCCGATCCGCGATCTGATCAATGGCCGCCGCATTGTGCTAGTCGATGATTCGATCGTTCGCGGAACTACTTCGAAAAAGATCGTGCAGATGGTTCGCGAAGCCGGTGCGACTGAAGTGCACATGCGGATATCGTGTCCCCCGACGGCTCATTCCTGCTATTACGGTGTCGATACACCGCACCGCCGCGACCTTATCGCTTCTCATAAGACCAATCAAGAGGTTTGCGAATATATCGGTGCGGACAGCCTCGGATACCTTTCGCTCGCGGGGATGCTCGAAGCGATCGGCATTGACGAAGGCTCATCGTGTGCCGCCTGCTGGACAGGAAAATACCCAACTCTCATCGCAAACGGCAAAGCCGCATAGCTGCATTTCCTCAAAAAGTCCCATTTTTGTTTTATCTGTAACGCTCGCGCCGGTAACAAAAATCGGTGTTTTTTCCCATTCTTGTTCAATTAGGCTCATGCCCTACGTGAACACATGTGAACAAACATCGCGTTTTTGCCCATTTTTGTTCCGCCGAACACTCGCCCGGCCCGAACAGAGCCGAACAAAAGATAGCTTTTTGGAGGATAGAGATCGCAAGGGCCGCAGAGTTTAGATCTGATCCTTGTCTATCTGCTGGGTTCATCTGTTGACGAGAATTCGTTCCTAAACGCTATTCAACTTTCAAAGACCCCGACCGAAACATTTCCGGATCACTAAAATTATCCATCAATAGATGGACTGGCGGAATAGCACTTGGCGCGATCCGCGCGATTTGATAGCCCTTGTGACAAATGGAACGGGTGATGAAGTTGGAAACCTCTGATCGTAACGAACTCCTATGTTCTAGGACGTAACACCGAAGTTGGTAAACCCGAATTCCTTCCCCAAAATAAATCCGTCCCAACCTCCTGCCATGATCGGTCGCAATCGTCGCAATAATTCGAATGTAACGTAGATCTTGTCGGAAACGGAGATCATACCGAGAGCAAAGGTGACGGCCTGCGAGTAGGCGTCCGGAACAGATAGATCGCCGGGAGACCCGTCTCCAAGTCCGGCCCCCATTCCACTACCGCTTCCGAATCCTGTGGTGTAGCCTGGCGTGTCAGCCTCTTCTTCGCGGATCACATAAGCTTGTCCAACCTTTTGACCGATGAAGACGCTCTGAAGAAGAGGTGATGAATTTTTGTTCTCGACGTGCTGGTACTGTATATAGTACTATATGGATTGGCAGATCGGTATGACTTTGGCGGAAACGATCACAGATCTAGAAAAGGAAAAAGCTAACACTCGTTTTTCCCGGTTGTCGAAAATCTGCGAGGAACATTTTGGAAAACCGAGGATTAAGGGCAGTCATCATATTTACAAAACACCGTGGCCGGGCGATCCAAGATTAAATCTTCAATCGGACAAAGGAAAGGCGAAGCCGTATCAAGTAGAGCAGGTGATCGCGGCCCTTAGGAAATTGGAGGCGATGGGTTGAGATGGTAGTTATGGCGAAAGTCGCTAAAGAAAAATATCGAGCAGACGAGTATACCTATACGGTGGCGTGGTCTGAGGACGACAGGGCATTTATCGGTCGTGTGTCGGAGTTTCCGTCGTTGGCGGCCCATGGAAGCACGCAGGAAAAGGCCCTTCGCGAGATCTGCGGCGTTGTTGCATTTGTGCTTGATGACCTAACGGCAGAGAAAGAGCCGATTCCGGAGCCGCTCGGGAAACGACAATATAGCGGTAAGCTCAATTTGAGGATGTCCAAAGAGCTTCATCGCCGCCTCGCACTCGAATCGACCACACAGGGCGTATCGCTCAATTCACTTATCAATTCAAAATTAGCTAGAACATAGTGCGGCTTTTATGCTCGATAGAGTAGAACTCAACTGATCAAAAAGCGGTACGCGTTCCGGGGGTAACAAACTTAATGCCCGCTAAAGCAAGCTGGCGCGGATGATTTTGATGCTGAGCATTAGGGTTAGCGGATGCAGCGGGGATTCTTCGAAGCCAAATTTTTGGTAGAAGCGTTTGGCGTCGTCGTCTTTTGCATTGGTCAGCATCGCTCTTAGGCCGCCGATATCTGCTGCTTGTATCGTTCGTAATAATGCGTCTTTCAGTAAGCCTTTTCCCAAACCTTTTCCCGCTTCTTTCTGGGCCACAGCAAGGCGCGCGAGCAATATAATCGGGATCGGATATTGCGGAAGTTCGGCTTTGATCTGCGGCGTGGCATTATCATGAGAAACCGAACCGAAGGTCAGGGTGTAATAACCTACAACGCGGTCGCCTCTCGCGGCGACATAGGTGCGCGAGATCTCGTTCTCTTGATTGATCAAGGCGTACTTCTTTAAATATTGGTTGAGCGGTGGTTTGCCGCACGCGAATCCGGAGAGTTCATGATTGTCAGTCAGCAATTCCGGGGCACGAAGCGTTTCACAATTTCTCATCGAAAATGCCGGGTGTAGTTAGGAGTCGTCGGAGCTCCGCAATGTCGCGCGGCGGTGCATCAAGTGCGGCAGTAAAGCTCTTCCACTGTCGCTTATCTAGACTGAAGTTGGATTCGTCGGCCACGATCGCCTCGGCCGCCGAGATAGCGTTCTCCAGCACGAAGTCGCTTAGATTCTTATTCTCCTTCTTCGCAGCTTTTTCGAGCAAAAGCTTGCTTTCAGCCGTGGTGCGAATGCTAAGCCTTGTCAGTTTTCTTGGCGCGGTTTCGATCATTACCTAATTCTTCCTTTGTACACCCAAAGGACGTACATGTTTAGGATGCATGATATTGCCATGTTTTGCAAGAAAATTTATAGATCTGTATAACCGGGGTCTATCGGCAAACCTTGCGGCTAACCCACACATCTGCAAATCGACAGCAACAACGCTTTGTGTTCTGCCTTACATCCAATAAAGTGCTAAAATTCACTCCGTTCGCCCCCGGTGGCTGATGAGCACTTTGCCCGCAAAATACGAAGAGGTCTTGGATGAAGCCGTTCAGCGGCTGATGTCGCGTGCTGCGGATACGCGCGGGATCACGGCTGAGATCGTGCGGCCGCGGGTAGCGAGATCGCTCGAAAAATATTTGCTGAAGGCGGAGCCGAATGCTGACCGGAAAGCGATCCGCGATTTTGTAGAAGAGGTCCGTGCGGACGACCTTTGTTTGATAATCGCGTGCGAACGCGGCGATGAAAAGGCTTGGGAAGATCTGGTCGCGAACTTCGATCCGGCTGTGAAATCGGCGGCGAGAAAGATGACCGCGAACGGCGAGGACGCCGAAGACCTTGCGGGTTCGATCTGGGCTGAATTGTATGGACTTCGCCAAGACGCCGAGGGCAATAAGAAGAGCAAGCTTGCGTATTATTCCGGCCGGGGTTCGCTCGCGGGTTGGCTGCGAGCGGTAGTTTCGCAGCTGGCGGTCGATGAGTTTCGCAAGCAGTCAAAGTTCGTTCAGATCGAAGAGAACCGCGAATTTGAGAATCTGGCGGAAGACGCCTCGCACGATTCTAACAATTCGCAAGTCCTGCATCACGAACTGAATCCGGAAGAGCTTTTGACCGAACAGCAGACGGCTGCTGATGTTTCGACCGCATTGCGGACGGCGATCGGCTCTCTTGAGGACGAAGATCGGTTGATACTTAAAATGTATTACTTCGACGATCTGAAGCTAAAGGACATCGCGGCGGCGTTCGGTTATCACGAAGCGACCGCCAGCCGAAAGCTTGTTCGCGTGCAGAGCGAGATACGCAAAGCGGTCGAAAAAGAGCTGAAAAAGAACCATGGCTGGTCGGACGGCGAAGTGAAGAAATATCTTGCGGATGCGGCGTCGAAACTGGGAATTAGCCTCGAAACGATGGTCGCGGTCTGGACGGTGATCGTTATGGTGCAAGATTTTTGGGGCTAGGCCGTTCTTTAGTTGGGTTACGAAACCGTTTCCACAGAGCACACGGACGGTTATTTGGCAGAAAAAAGGGACTTACGGGATTCAGTCATGGTTACCGATCAGCTCTGAATTCGGCTCGAAACTCTCTGTGAGCTCTGTGGCAAAGAATTAAGATGGAAGTGGACTTCGACAAAGAAATAGATGCTCTTCTGCGGCAGGACGGTCGCGGGCGGACGATCACGATAAGTGAATTTTCCGCACCGCACCTCGACGCAGACGACCTATCTGCGTTTGCCGAAAACGCTTTGCCCGATGCTGCCCGAAAGGGATATATGATGCATCTGGCGGATTGCGACCACTGTAGATCGACGCTCTCGGTACTTGTAATGCTGAATGCTGAGGCGGAACCCGTTTCCGCCGTTTCATCTGTTGGAGCAATCGCACATGTCGTCGAAAAGAGTGTGCCTTGGTACAAGAGCCTTTTCGCGATCCAGAATCTGGCGTACGGCATGGGCGCTCTTCTCATATTATTTACCGGGTTTATCGGCTACACGCTGTTGCAAGGCGGCGGATTGGCGGGCGAAACGGCTATGTCGGTCGCGAATAAACCCCAACCGGCAGCCGAGCAAAGACAGACGGCTAGTGCGGCGAATGCTTCGGCAAATATTGCCGCTAACTCAATGCCGATGGCAGCGAATTCGAACGCGTCGTCGTTGGCTGAAAGAACGATGAACGGCGAAGGAGCGATCGGGTCGGCGGGGAATGCTGTTTCACCATCAGGTTCGCCCGAGTTGAAATTGGCTGAATCATTTGACGGAGCGGAAATGGCACGTTCTGTTCCGACGATGGCACCACCGCCACCGGCCGCTGCACCGGCACCCGTGGCGCAGCCGAAAGATCTGGTAGCCGACGTGACTGCCGAAGCCGCAAAATCAGTTCGCGACGATGCAAATACAAAAGAAGATCTGGAACTTTTAAGCCGCAAACAAGCGGAAATGCCATCGGCAGGAAACGTTGTCGACAGCCAGGCCGGACCGAACCGTAACGTTCAACGCGATAACCGCATGGAACGCGGCCGGACGATGGCAAAGCGATCCGCTCCGGTTACATCGGGCACGCGAAGCGTTGGCGGCAAAACTTTCAATAGACGCGACGGCGTTTGGTACGACGCCGCATATTCCGGTCAGGCGACAACCAACATTCGCCGTAACACGGACGCCTATCGAAATCTTGATCGCGGTTTGCGGGCCATCGCAGAAAGCCTTGATGGAGTAGTCGTAGTTGTTGGAGGTTCAAAAGCGTATCGCATTCAGTAAACGGTTTGGAGTTCCTGCTTTAGCAGGCTTCCGGTGAATCTTTCCTTATTAACAATTCGAAGACTGGCGGCTGAGTGCGGAATCGACAAGATCGGTATCGCACCTGCCGGCGCTCTCGAAAACGAATCGATCAAACTAAACGAATGGCTCTTACGCGGCTATCACGGCGAGATGCTGTGGATGGCTCGCGAGCCGGAGAAACGTGCTGACCCCCGGCTTATATTTCCTGACGCGAAAACTGTGCTGGTGGCGGCGGTGAATTATTACACGCCGCACGAACACGCAGAGACCGGAAAGATATCGCGTTACGCATGGGGCGATGACTACCACGATGTGGTGAAAGAAAAGCTGCGTGCGTTGTTCCTGCGCTTGCAGGCAGAAGATCCTTCGATCGACGGTAAAATTTGCGTCGATACCACGCCGATAATGGAAAAGGCCTGGGCTGTTCGAGCTGGTTTGGGCTGGATCGGCAAACATTCAAATGTGATCACAAAAGAATTAGGCTCGTGGGTTTTCCTCGGTGAGATACTTTTGAATGTTGAGGTTACGGGCGGCGATGAGATCGTCGCGGATCATTGCGGAACTTGCACGGCGTGCATCGATGCTTGTCCGACGGACGCGATCGTACAGCCGTATGTTGTCGATTCAAGAAAATGTATCTCATACGCGACCATCGAGCTTCGCGATGCAATATTGCCAACGGAGATCGCCGAGAACTTAAATGGCTGGCTCTATGGCTGTGATATCTGCCAGGACGTTTGCCCTTGGAACCGTTTTGAAAAACCGACGGGAGAAGCTCGCTTTGAACCGCGCCGCGGCGAAACATCTTTGCCGGTCGAATCTGTTTTGGAAATGGAACACGAACAATATGTCGAGCGTTTTCGCCGAAGTGCGATCAAGCGCACCAAATTGAGCGGGTTAAAGCGAAACGCACGAGAGCTAAAAGCGAAAAGCTAAAAGTGTCGAGATTGTCAGTTTTCAATCCATTGGAATGTTATTCTAGATCTTTAGCTTTTAGTTATTAGTGTTTAGTTATGTTGAGGGACTCACATGGCCGATCGATCCGCGATCTTAGAATCTCGCTGACGGATAGGTGTAACTTTCGTTGCTTTTATTGCCTTCCGAACGGCGAACCTCCGCTTGCGCGAAAGGAGACCATCCTCACATTCGAAGAGATCGCGAGAGCATCCCAGATCTTCGTATCGCTCGGCATTGAAAAGTTGCGGCTCACCGGCGGCGAACCTCTGTTACGCAAGGGCGTTCCCGACCTCATTCGACAACTCGCGAACTTAAAACCGAAGCTGAAGGACATTGCGTTAACAACAAATGGATTCGACCTGCCAAGGCAGGCTATTGCTTTGAAACAAGCCGGGCTTGATCGAGTTACGCTAAGCCTCGACAGCGTTGACCGTGAAAATTTTGCCGACATAACTGGTGTTGATTCGCTTGACCGAGTGCTTGAGGCGATCAAGGTAGCGAAGGAAACAGGGTTCGAACCTGTGAAAATTAACGCAGTCATCGTTCGCGGCCGCAATGATCACGAAGTGGTCGAGCTCGCCCGGTTCGCACGCGACAATGCCGTCAGCATGAGGTTCATAGAATACATGCCGCTTGATTCCGGACACAGTTGGGATCGAGGCGAGGTCGTTTCGGGCAAAGAGATCCGGAAACTGGTCGAGGCCGAATTTCCGCTGGAATTGAAAGATACAAGTCGCGGCAGCGAGACGGCGTGGAACTTCTCGTTCGCCGATGGTTCGCCCGGCGAGATAGGCATAATAGAGCCGGTCACCGAGATGTTTTGCGGTGCCTGTTCACGAATCCGGCTGACGGCGGACGGACAGATTCGAACGTGTTTGTTCTCAACCGTAGAACACGACCTTCGCGGCGTTTTACGAAGCGGTACGAGTGACCCCGAAATTGGGGAATTTATCCGATCCGTAGTTCTAAAAAAAGAACCGCGGCATTACATTAACGACCCGGAATTCAAACCGGCCAGCCGGACGATGAGTTTCATCGGCGGCTAGGTCGAGAGATCATGCATACCGCACCAACCGGTTCGAACTCACCGAAGATCACCTTTACAATCTCGAACTCATTTCGGTTCAGGTTCTCTTTGAATTTCTCGGCGAATTCTGCTGGGTCGTGTTCCGGCGGCGGTTGATGGAAGATGTAGAAAATGCCGTTCGGCTTTAGCAGCCTGCGGACCTCATTTAACTCCGCGACCGGATCCATCCAGAAAACGTTGATGTTGAAAAGGAAGATCGTGTCGAAGCCTTCGGGTCCAAAGCTCGGGTCGGGGAATACAGTGTTTGTGACAGTAAAGACGCCCAAATCGATCAGATCTGCATTTGTTTGCTCCGCCACGGATGTCATTTTTTCCGAACGATCTATGGCAGTTATGTGCCCCGTTATTAATTTTTCAGCGACCAACCGCACGGCATTGCCGCGTCCGCAACCGATCTCAAGAACCTGATCGTCCGGCTGAATGTTCATTAACCCAACCGCCCATTTTAAACGATCTATACCGGTTCCAAACATGATCTAGTTGAACAAAGAATTTCAATGCGAATTACGGCTTTAAGGCGATGTCATCTCGTCGGCTATGAACGATCGCCGCTAAGGTGATGTTTCCGCTATCGATCTCATAGATAATGCGATAGCTGTACGCAAATATCTCGCGAATCGATTCATCATCAAATTCCGGAACGATTCGGCCGATATAAGGGTACTCCGCTAAAAGCCTGGTTTTCTGTAGGATAGTTCGGATAACCGATGCAGAATAAGTCTCAGAATCGTGGGCGATGTAGGCACCAATGGCTTCTAGATCTTCAACGGCTCGAGGCGACCAAATGATCAGACGAGCCATTTACTAAGCCTCGCCTCAACTTGCTCGTGGGTCAGCCCGCCTTCGGTTCTAGCTGATTCTAAACCTTTTCGAACCTTGTCAATAACGTATAGATGATACTGAACATCTTCTATAGTGCAGTCGTTCGGAAGCGTGTCGAGCAATGCTGCAATCTCTTTCTTAGTCGTGCTGATGTTTTGCTCCATGCTCAAAATAATAATCGATTTTGAAGGGAAACACACGTTGTTATTCGGCAACGATCTTGCGGTTTTCACCCTCCGGACGCTTTGCCCTATACTACGTTCATGTCCGAAACCGTTGCTATTGAGTCGATCTTGACCGAAGACCGAGTTTTTCCGCCACCAGAAGATTTTGCCGCGAACGCACACGTAAAGAGCTTTGAAGAATACGAAAAACTTTATGCCGAGGCAGCCGCTGACCCCGAAGGCTTTTGGGCAAAGCAGGCGGAAGATCTTCATTGGTTTAAAAAATGGGATACGGTGCTTGAATGGAACGAGCCATTTGCTAAGTGGTTCGTTGGCGGAAAGATCAACATATCGTACAACTGTCTCGACCGCCATCTAACGACGCCGCGAAAAAATAAGGCGGCGATGATCTGGGAAGGTGAACCCGGCGAACAGCGAACGCTGACCTATCTGCAGCTTCATCGCGAAGTTTCGAAGTTCGCAAATGTGCTGAAAAAGCTTGGTGTGAACACGGGCGACCGCGTTGCTTTGTACATGCCGCTTGTGCCCGAGCTAGCAATAGCAATGCTTGCGTGCGCCCGTATCGGCGCGACGCACACGGTGATCTTCGGTGGATTCTCTGCCGATGCTATCCGCGACCGCGTAATCGATTGCGGGTGTAAATTGATCGTTACGGCAGACGGCGGTTATCGGCGAGGTTCTGAAATTCGTCTGAAAGATACGGTCGATGAAGCGGTTGTTCAGACTCCGAGCGTTGAAAGCGTCGTTGTGTTCAAGCGAACGGGTTCGCACGTTGCAATGAAGCCGGGCCGCGACCATTGGTGGCATGAGCTGATGCAGACAGTCGATGCAAACTGTCCGGCCGCTGAGCTCGATTCCGAGCATCCGCTTTATATACTCTATACATCGGGCACGACCGGCAAGCCGAAAGGCATCTTGCACACAACCGGCGGTTATCTGACACAAGCCGCCTATACGGCCAAAATGGTCTTTGACCTGAAAGAAGAAGACGTTTATTGGTGCACGGCGGATATCGGTTGGGTGACCGGTCACAGCTATGTTGTGTACGGGCCGCTTGCAAATGGTGCGACAGTCTTTATGTATGAAGGCGCGCCGAATTTTCCTGATTTCGATAGGTTTTGGGACATAATCGAACGCAATCGCATCACGATCTTTTACACCGCTCCGACCGCGATCCGTGCATTCATTAAATGGGGCGAACAATATCCGCTTAAACACGATCTGTCGTCGCTCCGCTTGCTCGGAACAGTTGGCGAACCGATAAATCCGGAAGCTTGGATGTGGTATCACGAGGTGATCGGAAAAGGCCGCTGCCCGATCGTAGATACTTGGTGGCAGACCGAGACGGGCTCGATAATGATATCGCCGCTTCCAGGGGCCACGCCGACCGTGCCCGGTACGGCAACGCGTCCTCTGCCGGGAATTTTGCTTGATATTGTAACGAAAGCTGGTAAACCGGTCGGGCCAAACGAAGGTGGCTATCTAGTTGCGACGCATCCGTGGCCTTCGATGCTAAGAACGCTTTGGGGCGATGACGAACGATATAAACAAGCGTATTGGTCGGAAATTCCCGGTTTCTATTTTGCGGGCGACGGCGCACGACGCGACGAACGCGGATATTTTTGGATAATGGGCCGCGTTGACGACGTGATAAATGTAAGCGGTCACCGCCTTGGAACTGCGGAGGTTGAATCTGCACTGGTCTCGCACGAAGCCGTCGCCGAAGCGGCCGTTGTTGGCCGGCCCGATGAGATCAAAGGGCAAGCGATCGCGGCCTTTGTTACACTTGAAGGCGGACGTTCGGGAAGCGACGAATTAAAGAACGAGCTGCGTGCACACGTCGCAAAAGAGATCGGAGCACTCGCAAAGCCGGACGATATTCGGTTCACTGACATGCTGCCGAAATCACGTTCGGGCAAGATAATGCGGCGGCTTTTGCGTGAGATCGCATCCGGATCAAAGATCGCCGGAGATGTTACTACGCTTGAGGATCTTACAGTGCTTGAGAAGCTGAGGCAGGACGAGGAATAGGGTGCCAATGAGCGAACAAGACCACAAGAGCATCAAACCCTCGCTTGAGCTGGCGTTGGCGGGACGCGAATTTTACCGCCGTGGCTGGGTTTTGGGTACAAGCGGAAATTTCAGCATGATGCTTGCGCGGAATCCGATGCGTGTTTGCGTTACGGCGAGCGGAATTGAAAAGGGCGATCTTGACGAAACGAATTTCCTTGAGCTCGACGACAATGCCGACATCGTTCAAGGGTTTGGTAAACCATCGGCCGAAACGCTTCTTCATTTGTGCATTTACCGCCATGTTCCGCGTGCTCGTTCCATATTGCACACACATTCGGTCTGGGGCACGATACTGTCTGATCATTTCTACGAAGCAGGTGCGATCGAGATCGAAGGCTACGAAATGCTGAAAGGGCTTTCGGGAGTCGCGACCCACGAACACAAGGAAGCGGTCCCGATCGTAGATAATTCCCAGGATTACATCGCGCTCTCACACGTGATCGAGAACGTGCTTCGCGAAAACCCCAATTGCCACGGCGTCTATCTCCGCCGCCACGGGCTTTACACTTGGGGCGAATCGGTCGCTGACGCACGAAGGCACGTGGAGATATTTGAGTTTTTGTTTGAGGTGTTGGGAAGAGGTCTAAGACATTAGCCACAGAGGCCACCGAGAATCTTTAATGGCGAATCTCTGTGTGCTCTGCGGCAATTATTTTGTATGGCAGTTGTAGATGTACCGAAGAAGAATATTAGGTTGACTGGAACATCCGAGATCGCGTCCTATCTTGCCGCCATCGGCATTGACTACGAACGCTGGGACAATATCGGCGAGATCGGTCCGGATGCGACAGACGATGAAATTCTCGCGTTTTATTCGAAGGAGATCGAGCAGTTGAAAGCAATGGGCGGGTACGTTACGGCCGACGTGATCAACATCGTTCCGGCGACACCGAATCTTGATGCAATGCTCGATAAATTCAATAAAGAGCATTGGCACGATGAGGACGAGGTTCGGTTCATTGTAAAAGGCCACGGGCTTTTTCATATCGCACCCGAAGGCGGCGATGTTGTCTCTGTCGAGATGGAAGCGGGCGACCTGATCCGTGTGCCCAAAGGAACGCGTCATTGGTTCAATCTTTGCGGTGACCGAACTGTCCGGGCAATCCGTTTGTTTCAAGATATCTCAGGCTGGACGCCGAATTATACGAACTCCGGAGTTGATTCGGGCTTTCAACCAATGTGCTTCGGTGTGAGCTATCTT
>JBBSKW010000107.1:0-11906 GCA_038256005.1 Pyrinomonadales bacterium | reverse complement strand
TCAGTTGAATGACGTAGCCACACACGGATCTGAACACTTCAACGATTGGGTCGCGACGAAGAACCGAGCGCGCGGCATGTTGGCAAATATGATGAACGTCACGGCGGACGATGTCGCGTTTATGCGAAATACATCGGATGGTTTTGCGTCGGTCGCTCACGGTATTGACTGGAAAGAAGGCGACAATATCGTCACTTTCGAGAACGAGTTTCCGTCGAACTACATTCCGTGGCGAATGGTTCGTGACCGTTGGAACGTCGAATTGCGGATGGTCCCGGAACGAAATGGCCGTATCGACACTGATGAATTTGTAGCGTTAATTGACGCAAAAACGCGGCTGGTCGCCATCAGCTCAATTCAATACAATTCCGGTTTTGTCGCCGACCTTGAACGGATCGGCCGAGCGACGCATTCCTTCGATGCTCTTTTCGCGGTGGATATAATTCAGGGCCTCGGTGCAAGAGCTTACGATCTGCCATCCGCGTACGTCGATATCGCTTGCGGTGCAAGCCACAAGTGGCTTTGCGCTCCCGAAGGCTGTGGATTCATTTACGTTTCGCCGCGAGCCCGCGATCGTGTGAAGCCTTCTTTTGTCGGATGGATAAGCGTCGAAACGCCCTGGGATTTCGTTGATCGCGAACAGCCGTTTAAGCCGAATGCATTGGCATGGGAAAGCGGAACGGGTGCGTCGTCTCTTTTTTACGGTCTCGAACAAAGTCTGAAATTATTGACAGAAACGGGTGTGGACAGGATCGAAGACCATATCCGCGAACTTTCCGATTACCTTTGCTACCGTCTTAGTGAAAAGACTTACACAATAATAAGTTCTCGTTTAGCAGACGAAAGTTCGGGAATAATCTGTGTCAAACATAATCGCGGAGTGGATTGCAACGTGATCGCGTCCGAGCTGCAGAAGGCGAACATCATCGTTTCACCTCGTGGCGATCGTCTGCGGTTCGCTACTCATTTTTACAATGATCGGTCAGATGTAGACCGTTTGATCGAAGCCTTGCCGTAAGCTAACAGCCTAGGATTCTAATTTGATCGGTTCAGAAAGTTCGTCCAAATTTAAGCGCGTCAGCCCTCCGGCATCGGAGAAAGCTACCGAATTCGTTTTAAGCTGTCTTCTAGATCGGTAGAAGAGAAAGCCTGCCAGAATTCCTAGACCAATGGCTGACGAAAACACGATAGAAATAAACAGAACCGTTGATAGAGCCACGTCGCGGCCCGTCGTTACAAAATATCGTTCAAGCTTTTGAAGTAGGTAAGGATCTTCGCCGAGCCACTGAACGTACTTCTCATACTTGATCTGATCAAATAAGACAGCCGCCGCCGAAGCATCCTCGCTGTCGAAAACGATCGCAACGTAGTTACCGATCCGCCGGTGATGAAACTCATCTACGTTAGCTAACGCGTCTACCATTGCGAAACCATTGGTCGCGCTTTGCGGAGTCGGGTATTCAACCAACAAAAGCTTTCCGGTCGGATACGTCGCAACTGCCGCCTCCGAACCCGGGAAAAGGTCCATTGTCGTGAAAACCGAGCGTTCACCCAAAACTCTTCTGAGATCGTCAACCTTGTCGGTCAAGACAACGCTATCGTGTACCGATTCCCATTCAGGCAGATGTTTAATGATGACCGGTATTCCGTCGTCTTCGCCGATCTCCTGACTCACGTACGGCGTCGCGGTCGATTGTTGGCCGATGGCAAAAGACAAAAGCGTCAAAAGTAGGCCGAGTGCAAGAAATGACTGTCGGATGGTTCTAAATTCTGAGGCTTTACGAAGGAATACCATACTTTCGACACGGAATGAGAACGATAGCACTTTTCGAGACGACATGGCAGACCGAACTAAAATCATACACACACCAAATCGTGCGCAGAGGCATTTCTGCACTATACCGTTTGGTCTGAATCTTAGCTTGGATGTTGATCGAAAACAAAGGTATGCCCAGAAAAATGGAACCAAAACACAGCAAACGCGTGCACTTTTACTATGATCTTGCGTATGGCACGGCGATTGATTGGGTATACTCCGGGAGAACAAGCAAATGACAACAGAAACACTCAGCTATCCTTTAATTAATTCTGAAACAGCTAAGTCAAAAAGCATTTCGACGAAAGCTGTCAAGGCCGGTCTCATATCGGCGAAAGCTACTGATTTCGAACTAACGCAGGCTGCGTCGCATGGCGATATGGCCGCATTTGAAGAGATCTACCAGCGCCATCATCGCCGAGTATATTCGATCTGTTTGCGGATGCTTCAAAATGCCTACGAGGCGGAAGACCTAACGCAGGACGTATTCATTCAGCTTTACCGCAAGGTTGGTAGTTTCCGCGGCGATTCGGCGTTCACGACGTGGCTTCACAGAATGACAGTGAATCAGGTGCTGATGCATTTTCGAAAGCGGAATGTGAAATACGAAAAGACGACCGAAGATGGCGATACGCCCGATCAGATCGTTCATGGCACTGCCGATCCTGACCGTATGCCGATCGTCGATAAGATCGCCCTTGAAAGCGCGATCGAGCAACTGCCGACAGGTTATAAGAACGTATTTGTTCTCCACGACGTCGAAGGTTTTGAGCACGAAGAAGTCGCACGAATTCTTGGATGTTCGGTAGGCACGTCAAAATCACAGCTTCATAAAGCGCGACTAAAGTTGCGCAAGCTCTTGAAGAAGAAGGCGAATCCGAGGTTGGTCGGGGCTTATTAACGTCGGGTTTAAGATAGATACGGAAAGCGTTTTCGAAAGGGAACGCTTTTTCTTTTTCTCATACACGAGTATCGTACGCGAATAAGTCCATAGGCTTTTCGTTTTTCCGTTGTTTGGCTGTATAATTCGAAGGTTTGTGGGACAAGTGTAGGAAAGGCAACGTGGTACGGCAATGCCGAATCAAAGAATGCGTTATATCCGACACTTGAAGAAGCCGATTGCATTTTATCCTTAATGTTTTTGCAGTTCGGTTTTGGAGCAGTTCTCCGGCTCCCAATTCGCATTTATAAGGGATTTGGTTTTCGTATGCAGAAATTGAGCGCATTCGCCTTCGTCGCATTGGCTCTTGCTTTATCAGCCGTACCGACGCTGGCCAACACAAGCATTACTCCGAGTGCGGCAAAAGGCGCAGATAAGGTAAAGGCAACTCAACAGATCGTAGAATCGGTCGATATTCAGGGTAACCGTCGTCTTCGCGACGACGACCTTATTTATTACATCAAAACGCGGCCGGGCGACACATACGACCCCGTCGCACTTGAGCGTGACCTTCGCGAACTTCTGTCTCTGAACTTTTTTGATAAGACGGCTACGAGAGTCTTAACTACAGAAGGTGTCCGCGGTGGCGTCAATGTGATATTTGAGGTGCGCGAGTGGCCTATCATACGTGATCTGCAGTTCGTCGGGGCCAAAGCAGTTCCGGAATCTGACATCCTGAAGGCATTCCGTGAACAGCGGGCCGGCATTTCGAAGGAAGAGATCTATGACCCGGTAAAGGCGAGAACCGCGACTCGGATCCTTCGCGAACTGCTTGCCGGTCGCGGCTACCCGAATGCAAAGGTCACGATCGACGAAGAACAGATATCTGCAACGTCGATCGCTCTAACCTTCAATGTCGAACAAGGCAATCGCTCACGCATAATCGAGATCGATTTTGACGGCAACGAGAAGTTTAAGGATAGCGAACTAAGAAATGCGTTGACTTTGGTTCGCGAGACCGGCTTGGTCTCGAGATTTAAAGGCCAGGACATTCTCGATCTGAGAAAGCTAGAGTTTGACCTACAGCGGAATGTACGTACGTACATGTGGTCAAAAGGTTACTTCCAGGCTCGGATCGGCGAACCCGAAGTTGTCGGACTCGGTGTAAAGCGAACAAGCTTTATCCCGCTCATAACATTGCCGCTTCCGTTGGTTTCTTCGGTCGATGATACGCTTAAGATCGTTATTCCGGTCACCGAGGGCAAGATTTTTCGTGTTGGCGAGCTGAAGGTTGAGGGAAACTCGATATTCTCAGAACAGTTGATCCTGGCATACGTTGGACTGAAAACGGGCGAGATCGCCGACGGGAAACGTCTGCAGAACGCGGTCTACGAGGACCTTAAGAAGGAATACGGGTCGCAGGGATTTTTGCAGTACAATGCTGAGTTCGATCCGGAGTTCAAGGATAATCCTGACAATCCAAACGAAGGTATCGTCGATATTACGATCACGATCGAAGAAGGAAAACAGTTCACGCTTCGGCGGCTCGAATTCACAGGAAACACGTTCACACGCGACCGCGTAATGCGACGTGAGTTCCTGATGAACGAAGGCGATATCTATAACCAGCGGGCTTTGGACATCTCGGTGGCTAGACTGAATCAGACACAATATTTCGATCCGATAGACAAGGATCAAGACATCGAGACGAGGACCGATGAAGAGCAGGGCGATGTCGACCTGGTCTTAAAGATCAAGGAAAAAGGCCGACAGCAGATCTCGTTCAATGGCGGTATTTCGGGAATCGGCGGCACATTTTTCGGGCTTGAATATTCGACAAATAACCTTGCGGGTCGTGGTGAGGTCCTATCATTCTCGATCGGCGCCGGTAATCGTCAACAGAGCCTTCAGGTTTCGTATCAGGAACCATATTTCCGGGATCGGCCTATATCAGTAGGCGTATCGCTTTTTGCGTCACGTTACCGGTTCTTTGGCGAAGGAACATTCTTAACTCAAAACACGGATCTGCTTAATGAACTCTTCAATCCGAATGCACAGATAACAACCGACGAAGGCAATCTTTTTACGCAGAGTACTTACGGCGCGACTGTATTTGCGACCGCTCCGCTTTCTGAGCTCTTTTTTAAGAAGCGCCGGTTTACTCAATTTTCCAGGATTGGCCTTACTTATCAGTTGTCCGCAACCAGCATCGAAGATCCGGCGATCAACGAATCAGCTGACCCTGCGGCACGCATTCCGATCATTTACGCTCAGCCAAATATTTTGACGAGCAGAATTACCGGCACATTCGTATACGACACTCGGCAGCCGGCCGCGAACGGTATCGATACTCTTAGCGGAACATCGATATCTGCTTCCATAGCATTTGCCGGACTCGGCGGTGATGTACGGACGTACCAGCCAAACATTTCTTATACACAGTTCATTCCGATCCGAAAGAAAAAATCGAAGAGTCCGGAAGTATTCGCGTTTCGTATTCAGCTCGGTACGATTGGATCGTATGCGACAACGGAAAAGATCCGCAATGCCAATTCTATCTCTTTCGTTGGCGGCGTGCCGGTCTACGAGCGGTACTACCTGGGAAGCGAAAACGACGTTCGCGGGTATGAAACACGTTCGCTAGGCCCCATTGCTCCGTTCGATACCTACGTCACAACGCGGAATGTGATAGCAGCGACAAATGCTTCAGGCACACCTATTCCGATCGCCGGCTTTCCGGCCAACTCGCCGATCCCGGCCGAGATCGCGGCACTTGGTCTGTTGACCGGCCCTGATGGTGCAAACCCGGCATTGTTTTCCCGAAATTTCCGATTTATTGGCGGCGATACCCAGCTTCTGGGCAATTTCGAATACAGGATCCCGCTCTTCGGCCCGGCTACATTGGCAGCATTTGCCGACATAGGCAGTGTGTTCAACCTCAGGAAATCTGGAACTCAGACGATCAGCAGTGAATTCTTAAATGACGACGTATTTCTTGGCGCTGGGCGTATTACGGCACTCGCCCTAATTAACACTCCGCAACTCGAAGGCCGTTTTGGTTCGCTTCTTTATTTCAACAATCGACTGATCACGCGTCAAGAATTTTTCAGCCTGTTCTGTCAGGGAAATACGCCCGGCTGTCCGGTTTCGATACCGCCAGGAATCGATCAATTCTATCTTCGCGGCGAAGCTCAACAGAACTCACTGCTTCGTGTTGACGACGCGGCGTTCAATAAGATCAGTGATTTTAGATCAACGGTCGGACTAGAATTACGGGTGCAGGTCCCGGTCGTTAACGTGCCGTTCCGTCTGATCTATTTCTACAATCCAAATGGAAAGTTTGGCGTGACCGAAGAACTCCCCGGAATCTTTTTACCGGGTAAACGCAGTGGATTTAAGTTTTCCGTTGGACGAACATTTTAAGTAACTATCGATGATGAAAATTATTTCTTCACTTTTTTTGTGTATGGCTGCGTTCTCAGCCGTTCTCGCTCAAGCACCGACCGCGACGCCGCCAGCGGGAACCGGCAAGATCGGCATTGTTAATCCGCTTCTGTTCACTGAAGAAAAAGACGGAGCTGGAATTGCACGTTTGAAGGTTGCTGTAAAATCTGTCAATGACGCTCTAAAGCCATTGACCGACAAGATGCAAGTCGATACTTCCCGCCTTCGTTCGATCTCGGCCGAGATCGAGAGGTTACGCGGTATTACAACCACACCACCGGCCACCATTAATGCAAAGATCATTGAGGGCCAGGACCTTGAAAAGTTGCTCAAGCGTTCGGACGAAGATTACAAAGCTCAATACGAAAGGCGATACCGGCAGAGCGTGACGCCGGTCTTCGATGACATATTGCGGGCGATGAACGATTATGCCAAACAAAAAGGGTACGCCATCATTCTCAATGGTCCCAAACTAGAGCAAGACGACCTATTAATGGGCTTCGATGAACGTTACGACATTACGGCAGATTTTATAGTTTTCTTTAATGCTCGGCCGGCAACGGCACCCCGTTAGGCATACTTTCGCAAAATTGACAGATCAAACGCGATGGCATAGTATTTTCAATTGCATTTTTACAAGAGCGGGCAACATATCGCCCCTTACTTGACTCAAAGCTTATTAGGATTCGATCATTCCCCGCGATTATCAGGAGTTTAGAAATGAAGAAATTTTCAATTGTTGCCGCGTTCATATTTATAGCGGCCTCATTCGCAACGACCGCATCAGCACAGGGAGCTGCGACGCCGGCTGGTGGCTTAAAGGTCGCAGTGATCAACACAGCTGCTTTCGATGCCAAAGATGGCATCACCCGTTATCTTAGTGCAATGAACACGCTTGACGCAGAGTTCAAGCCGCTCGAGACCGAGCTTCAAGGCCTTGCCACGAAATATCAGACACTTGGTACCGAGATCAAGAAACTTCAGGATCAGGCAGCGGCCGGTGGCCCGGTGCCGATCGATACAAAATCTGCTCAGGCTAAGGTCGAAGAATATCAACAGCTTGAATTGACGATCAAACGTAAGCAGGAAGACGGTAAAGTTCGTGCCGAACGCCGTCAGCAGCAGGTGCTCGGGCCGCTCCTCGGTGAGATCGGAAAAGCGATGCAGGATTTTGGGACGCAGAAGGGATTCGATATGATCTTGGATCTTGCGAAACTTGATCAAGCTGCATTGATCCTCCACGTAAATATGGCAAAGACGGACGTTACTAAGGATTTCATCACTTTCTTCAACGCACGTCCGGCAACTGCAGCAACCGCAGCAGCTCCGCGATAACGCTGAAAGCAGACGTAATTTGTATTAAGGCTCAGCCGGTCGATGTCGATTCGTCCGGCTGGCTTTTTTTCTATATAATCTCCCACTAATGACCGTTTACGATTCGAAAGCAATTCAGGAGATCCTGCCGCATCGGTATCCGTTCCTGCTCGTAGATAAGATCATCGAGTTAGAGCCCCGAGTTCGTATCGTTGGCATCAAGCAAGTGACCGTTAACGAGCAATTCTTTCAGGGCCACTTTCCGGGTACACCGGTTATGCCCGGCGTTCTGCAGATCGAGGCTCTTGCACAGGTTGGTGCGATCCTTGCTCTTCGCGAGTTCGAAGATCGCGACGCAAAGATCCCTTATTTCAGCGGTATCGACAAGGCCCGGTTTCGCCGTCCGGTCGTGCCCGGCGATACACTGCGGCTCGAAGTGACCGCTCTACGCATCGGCTCGAAGATCCAACGAATGCACGGCGTTGCCTCGGTCGACGGCAATATAACTGCGGAGACGGAAATACTGTCGATCATCGCCGACAGGCCAAAGGATTAAGGAGAAAATGCATGGAGCCCATCCACATAACAAACACTGAAGCGATCGTCTACGTCGCACTGGTTAATGCGTTGCTGGGTTTTGTACTCGGTCTCATACCACTCGGCTTTGGCGTGTTCCGAGGGAAGGTAAAGCTCGGTATATTGGGCATTATTTCTGCCACGGTAGGCGGAGCGATACTCGGGGTTTTCCTATCAGTTCCCGCAATGGCGATTTTTACTTGGCTGATCATTCGAAATTCCCCTGCCGCGGATCCCAGTTCAGAAGCCGGCCTAGAAGGCTTGGACGATTGATCCCATTATGACTTTTGTTCACGCGACAGCTATTGTCCATGCGGACGCAGCGATTGGCGAAGATTGTTTTATCGGTCCGTTCAGCACGGTCGGCGCCGGCGTTCGTCTAGGAAAGAACGTGAGGTTGGAATCCCACGTGGTGATCGACGGTGATACGTCGATCGGCGACCACACACACATATTTCCATTTGCATCCATCGGGCTGGCGCCGCAAGATCTAAAATACGGCGGTGAGCCAACGCGGACGCAAATAGGCGAGCGAAATCATATCCGCGAATTCGTAACCATCCATCGCGGAACCCAAGGCGGCGGTGGAATTACGCGGATCGGGAACGGCAATCTATTCATGGCTCAAGCTCACGTTGCGCACGATTGCCAGCTCGGCAACGACATAATCATGGCAAACGCGGCCACGCTTGCCGGCCATGTAGAGATCGCGGATCGTGCTAATGTTGGTGCATATTCGGGCGTTCATCAGTTTTGTCGGATCGGGCTTGAAGCATTCGTTGGCGGATATTCGGTAGTCGTAAAAGATGCGCCGCCGTTCGCGATCATTCAGGGGAACCACGCCAAGTGTTTTGGCCTAAATCGGGTAGGTATGAAACGCCGCGGCTATTCGAAAGAGACCATTGACGCTCTTAACCACGCCTATCATCTTCTCCTTTCTTCAAAGCTCAACACCACCCAGGCCATTGAACGAATTCGCGGAGAGATCAGCGGTGTCAAGGAAGTCGACCTTGTAGTAGAGTTTATTGAAAGCTCAAAACGCGGGGTCGTAAAATGATCAGTGTCGCCGCTCTTTCAGTACCTCGACCACGTCACCAAGCGAAACGCCTTTCACATTCAGCAATATCAAGTAGTGAAATAGCAGATCGGCGGCTTCATTCTTGAAGTCCTCAATATCGTTATCCTTGGCCGCGATCACCACCTCAACCGCTTCTTCGCCTACCTTCTGCGCGATCTTGTTGATGCCTTTCGCAAACAGCTTTGAAACGTAAGAACCTTCAGTCGGATTCGTCCGTCGATCGGCGATCACGCTTTCAAGATGTGCCAAAGTATCCATCTCCATTTCGCCGAAACACGTCGTCGCTCCGCTGTGGCATGTCGGCCCGGTCGGATTCGCCAATACTAGCACCGCATCCGAGTCACAATCCTCGATTACCGATACAAGCTTCAGGTAGTTTCCGCTAGTCTCGCCCTTTACCCAAAGAGCTTGCCGCGAACGCGAGAAAAAGGTTACGTTGCCCGTGCGTGTCGTTGCTTCAAACGCTTCGCGATTCATGTATCCGAGCATCAGTACGGTCCGTGTTTTTGCGTCTTGAACGATCGCGGGAACCAATCCGTCAGCATATTTTTCAAACTTCAGATTCATATTCGCACCTCGATCCCGCGCATTCTCAGGAACGCTTTTAGATCCGGAATGCCGATCTCGCCGTAGTGAAAGACACTTGCCGCAAGGGCCGCGTCCGCCTTTCCGATTACGAATGCATCGGCGAAATCATCCATCGCTCCGGCACCGCCCGAGGCGATCACGGGAACAGAGACCGATTCGGAGATCTCTCGCGTAAGTTCGTTCTCGAAACCAGCCTTTGTGCCGTCCGCATTCATCGAGGTGAGCAAGATCTCACCCGCACCCAGTTCCACGCCTCTTGCTGCCCATTCGGCTGCATCGATCTCCGTAGCCTCGCGGCCGCCGTTAAGAAATACCCGCCAGCCCTCGTCAGTCTTCTTCGCATCGATCGCCAGCACGACACACTGAGAGCCAAATGCATTCGCCGCACGTGTAAGCAACTCCGGATCGCGAACCGCCGCCGTGTTGATCGAAATCTTGTCTGCACCCGATTCGAGCAAAGGGCGAATGTCATCGACGTCCGAAATGCCGCCGCCGACCGTGAACGGAATGTTGATCGCCGCACCGACCCGGCGCACAAGGTCCGTCATCGTCTTGCGCCGCTCATTCGTCGCAGATATATCTAGGAATACAAGTTCGTCAGCACCTTCCCGCGAATACCGTGTCGCAAGTTCGATCGCGTCGCCCGCATCGCGAAGGCCGACAAAATTCGTTCCCTTCACGGTCCGCCCGTCCTTCACATCAAGGCACGGGATTATTCGTTTAGCCAGCATTGTGTATTAATTCCCCTATCGCGATTCTTCCTTCGTAGATCCCCTTTCCGACGATAACACCCGAACAACCGATGCGGTCCAGTTCATAAATGTCGTCCATCGAACTAACGCCGCCGCTTGCGACAAGTTCAAGTTCAGGAAGTTCGAGACGGATCTGCTTGTAAAGTTCCGAGCTCGGTCCGGCGAGCATTCCGTCTTTCGAAATATCTGTAACGAAGGCTCGCTTAATGTCGGCCGCGAACCACGAACGAAGAAACGGTATAACATCGATGTCCGTCGAGGTCTGCCATCCGTTAACGGCGATCTTTCCGTCACGCACGTCCGCACCGAGAAATATCCGTTCGCCTCCGTAGCGTGCGATCCATCGCTCCAAGGTTTCCGGTGATCTCACGGCGATACTACCGATCGAAGCGACCGCCGCACCTGCCTCGAAAACCGCTGCAAGGTCCTCATCGGTCTTGATCCCGCCGCCGAAATCGACTGTTAAATGTTTGATCGCCGCAATGTGTTCGAGCACCGCCAGATTCTTGGGGCTACCGGTTTTTGCACCATCGAGATCTACTATGTGCAGTCGGCGAATGCCCGCGTCTGCAAACTCTTGCGCGACCGCGGCAGGATCGTCGTTGTAAATGGTCTTGCGTGCAAAATCGCCCTCGGAAAGCCGAACGCACTTGCCGTCGATGATATCTATTGCCGGAATTATTTCGATCATAAATTCAAGAAATTCTTAAGAACTTCCATTCCTGCGTCACCGGATTTTTCGGGATGAAACTGGACGCCGTAGAAATTTTGCGTTTCGATCGCTGCCGAAAACGGAACACCGTACGTGCAAACGGCCGCAGTCTCCTCACCCGTTTCGGCGAAAAATCCATGCACGAAATAAAAGTATTCATCGCTAAGAATGCCGCTGAAAAGCTTTGATCCGCTGGCTTTTACCCGATTCCAACCCATGTGCGGCACTTTTAGTTCACCGGCCGCAAAACGCTTTACTCGTAGGTCGGCGATACCCAAGCATTCCGTCTCGTTCTCTTCCGACGAAGCGCAAAAAAGCTGCATCCCCAAACATATCCCGAGAACCGGCTGCGTAAGCTTGCGGATAGCGTCGTCGAGCCCGCGTTCCCGCAAAAAACGCATCGCGCTCGATGCTTCGCCGACGCCTGGAAAGATAACTTTGTCCGCAGCAGCAAGCTCTGCCGCGTCATCCGTCACGTCGGCCGCGACACCGAGACGCGCTAGCGCGTTCATCACCGATGCCGTATTTCCAGCGTTGTATCTAACGATCGCTACTTTCACAATACTCCTTTGGTCGTCGGCAACTCAGTTCCCTCTCGCCGCACTGCCATCCGCAGGGCACGTGCAAATGCCTTAAATATCGCTTCGATCTTGTGGTGTTCGATAGTGCCTTCGGCCTTGATGTTCAGATTGCACTTGGCCGCGTCCGAAAACGATTTGAAGAAGTGAAAGAACATCTCGGTCGGC
>JBBSKW010000106.1:0-11955 GCA_038256005.1 Pyrinomonadales bacterium | reverse complement strand
CCACCATCTGTTGTCTTGTAGATTCGAGATGCGTCGCCGTTCCCGATGCTCAGAATATAAGCAGTGTTAGCGTCGAACGCTTCAATATCACGAAAATCTAGTATCTCGGCGCCCGGAACCTGAATTACGTTCCAAATCTTACCGCCGTCTATCGTTCTAATAACTGTCCCGCCGGTTCCACTCGCCCATACCACCTTTTCGTTCACGACCGAAAGCCCGCGAAATGACGCAGTCGTATTGACGGTTTGTTTTATCCATTGGGCAGATGCCGCCCCGAAAAAAAAGAGGACAACACCGCAGAGCCGCCAAGACGCAGAGAAAAACTTGCCCATTGAATTTTTGCTCCTTCTTTTCATTAGTAGACCATTCTCGCTCTCACGGTTCCCTTTACATCTTTCAAGATCTCAAACGCTTCCTTCGAAAGTTTCGAATCGACATCTAGTATCACATAACCAATATCGTCGTTCGTTTTCAGATACTGGCCGGTGATGTTGATGCCGCGTTTCGAAAGACGCGAGTTTATTTCGCCGAGGACGCCCGGGATGTTCTTGTGAATATGTAGGATGCGATGTGTTCCGGCCTGCGGCGGAAGTGAAACCGGCGGCACTGTGTGTGAACCTTCGGATGTGCCGAAATCGAGGTATTTTATCAGCTTGGCCGTAACGTCGAGCCCGATGTTCGCCTGTGCCTCTTCAGTCGAACCGCCGATGTGCGGAGTTAAGATCACGTTCGACAGATTCTGCAAGACACTTTCAAACGGATCGCCATTTTTCTCGGGTTCGTCCGGAAATACATCGACTGCCGCACCCGCGATCTTGCCTGACTTTATAGCTTTGCTCAATGCGCCGAGATCGACGATATCGCCGCGACTGTGGTTGATCAGAATGCTGCCTTTCCGCATCGATTTGATGGTGTCGGCATTGATCAGATTGCGGGTTGCCGGGTCCGAGGGAACGTGGAGCGTAACAATGTTCGACTGCTTCAAAACATCTTTGAGATCACGTATCTGCTTGGCGTTTCCGTGGGGGAGCTTCGTAGCCACGTCGTGATAAATGACGTGCATTCCCATCGCCTCGGCCATGATCGAAACCTGCGAGCCAATGTTTCCGTAGCCGATTATTCCAAGTGTTTTGCCGCGAAGTTCAAAGCTGCCGGTCGCGTCTTTGAGCCATTCGCCGCGATGAGCCGCCGCGTTCTTATCCGCTATCTTGCGGATCAGTATCACGCAAAGACCAATTATTAACTCCGCAACCGATCGGGTATTTGAATACGGAGCGTTAAAGACCGCAACGCCTTTTTCGGTCGCAGCTTTTAGATCGACTTGGTTTACGCCGATGCAAAATGCGCCGACTGCGACGAGCTTATCCGCCGCCTCGATCACATTCTTCGTGATCCGCGTTTTCGATCGAATGCCGATCATATGAACGCCCTTAACCGCCTTGATCAATTGCTCTTCGCTCAAAGCTCCGCCGACGCGTTCGATTGACGTATATCCGGCCGCCTCCAGTTCCCTAACGGCGGCATCAGAAATATTCTCGAGCAGCAGGATCTTGATCTTGTTACGCGGATAAGATGTTAGGCTGCCGTTCATAAAACTACAATTGTAACTGGTATTGAGCTTGAGACGAAACAAATGCGAGTGTAAAATCGGAGAGGTAAATCACATATATGAATATTGCAATTCTCGGAGCAAAGGACGTTGGCTCGACGCTCGGACGTCGTTTTTCAGAAGTTGGCCACACCGTTAGGTTTGGGGTACGCAGCCCGTCGGATTATGCCCAAAGCGGTCTCGCAGGACCAGTCGGCACCGTAAATACGGCCGTGCTGAACGCTGACATCATTGTACTGGCCTTACCGTTTGCGTCAGCTCCGGCGGCTCTTGCGGAATGCGGAGAGCTCAACGGAAAAATCATCATCGACGCAACTAATCCGCTGGCGATGGGCGATCATGGCCTCTATCTCACAGCCGGTTTTGATGATTCCGGGGCTGAACAGATCGCCAGGCACGCTAGTGGCGCTCATGTTGTCAAATGCTTCAATTCAACCAGCTATATGAATATGGCCGACGCCCGTGGATCAATGATGTTTGTTTGCGGGGAAGAACCCGAGTCGAACGAAGCGGTTCGGAATCTCTCAAATGAGATCGGCTTCGACACTGTAAATATTGGAGGCCTAAAACAAGCGAGGCTGTTGGAACCGCTCGCAATGCTGTTTATACATCTCGCGTTTACGACGGAGCTGAAGTGGGATTTCGCATTAAAACTCGATAGAAAGTGAACTAAACTTTTCGATCTCTTTGCGTTGGAAAATGAGTGGTACTCGGTCTGAGAAAGTCCAACAAAAAACGAGAGGTAGATACCTCTCGTTCTAAAAATAGACACGGGTGCAAGTCAGCGTCGTTTTACATATGTATCGTCATATCATGAACGCCTTCTGCGGCTTCCATGATGGATTCGCTGACGGTCGGATGAGCGTGGATAACGCGGCCGAGTTCGTCTGCGGTGGTTTCTAGGGCCATGGCGACGCAGGCTTCGGCGAGCAGTTCGGTCGCGTGTGGGCCGATGATGTGAACGCCTAGAACTTCGTCGTACTTCTTCTCAGCAACGATCTTCACAAAGCCGTCGGTCTCGCCGAGGATACGTGCTTTACCACTGGCTGAGAACGGAAACTTGCCGACCTTTACGTCGTAACCCGCTTCTTTCGCTTTTGCTTCGGTCAGACCTACGCTGGCAACTTCCGGATCGCAGTAAGTACAGTTCGGGACAAGATTCTGCTTGATCGGCTCGACCTTTTTCCCGGCGATCTTCTCGACCACGAGAATTCCTTCCTTCGATGCAAGATGAGCAAGCCAAGCGGTGTCGATCACATCACCGATGGCAAAAACGCTCGGTTCGTCGGTCTCGCAATATTCGTTGACCTTGATGGTCCCGCGTGGGTTCACTACGACCTTGGTCTTGTCGAGCCCAAGGCTTTCGAGATTAGGCATCCGGCCGACCGCGACGAGCAGCATTTCTGCTTCGAACGAAACATCCTCGCCCTTCGCATTCTTGCCCGAAACCTTTACGCCTTTTTTATCTTTCGTCAGCTTGTCGAGCTTAATGCCGGTCTCGCATTTGATGCCCTGCTTTTTGAATGCTCGTGCCAGTTCTTTCGAAACATCAGCGTCTTCGATCGGTACGATTCGGTCCATCAATTCAACGACCGTCGTGTCGCAGCCAAAGCGATGATAAACGCTCGCGAACTCAACACCGACCGCACCCGAACCCATCACGACCATCGACTTCGGCACGCGATCGAGTTCGAGAATTTGGTCGGAGTTAACGACCTGTTTTCCATCAACTTCGAAACCAGGAATTGGCCTAACGACCGAGCCGGTCGCGATAATAATATTCTTGGTGTCGATCGTCTCTTTCTTGCCATTAGCTAGTGCGACTTCGACCTTTCCTTTCCCGGCTAACGTGCCAACGCCATTGAAGACCGTAACCTTGTTCTTCTTCATCAGATAGGTCACACCGGCGGCGTTCTTATCGACAATGCCCGATTTATAGTTCTGCACACCGGCCCAGTCGTATTCGAGGCCCGAAACTTTCAAGCCAAATTTTTCAAATTCGCCGGCCTTCTGATAAAGATGGGCCGCATTGAGCAATGCCTTGGTCGGGATACAACCGCGCAGTCCGCACGTTCCGCCGAGCTTAGCGTCCTTTTCCTTCTCAATGATCGCGACCTTTAATCCAAGCTGAGCGCCGCGAACCGCTGCCACATAGCCGCCCGGGCCGGCACCAATAATTGTTACGTCAAATTGTTCTGCCAATGCTTTATGCCTCGTTTCTTAAATTACCTACTAAAACCCTTAATTATAACCAGTCAGCCGTTAACTCACAAAGGTTCGTAGAAAACGGCGCCCCGGATGGCTCAAATGTTAATTTGTTCACAAATTGTTAACAGAGCTGTCAGTTTTCTGTAACACTTCGTCTATATCTTTAACGCTTGCACCCAAGTTATTTTCAGTTTGAGAAGAGGCGTCGATGCTTTTAACGTTCAACGCCTTGATCACTCTTAGCAATATTTGTCCGAAAGGAGACGAACCCTTTATGAAGTCCACAGGAATCGGCGGGAATCACGATGTCAGAAGCGGAAACGTGAAACGCCTACTATCGTTATTATCTTTAACACTGGTTTTAGTTTTCGGAGCATTTGCACAGTCGGAATCCGGTAGCGCCGCTATCGAGGGAAGCATTGTTGATGCAAACGGCGCCGCTGTTTCAGGTGCCAATATACTTATCCGAAATGCAGAAACTGGCCTCGAACGCAGTGCTGTAAGCGACAGCGGCGGACGATTTACAGCACGCGTGTTGCCGGTCGGCCGCTATCTGATCACCGCACAGGCATCGGGTTTCGCAGACGAAAGGCAAGAGAACGTTGCCCTGCGGGTCGGTGAAGCGACGCCGATCATGATTACGATGCAGCCTTCCGGCGTAACTGCACAGGTTGACATCACGGCCGGAACGGAATTGATCGACACGGATTCCGGCAGCACCGGTTCGATCATCGGCGAACGGCTCGTTTCTGATCTTCCGGTTCGCGGAAGGAATTTCACTGAGTTTGTAACGCTAACACCGGCGGTCGTTCAGGAATCGGACCGAAGCGGTCTCGTGATCGCTGGTCAACGATCGATCAACTCGAACATTTCGGTTGATGGAACTGACTTTAATGATCCGGTTCAGGGCAACCAACGCGGCGGAAACGAATCGGTTTTTTTCTTTCCACAGTCGGCCGTGCGTGAATTTCAGGTCGTCCGATCGGGAGCAAGTGCAGAGGTTGGAAGAACGAACGCGGGATTCGTTAACGTTGTCACAAAATCAGGTACGAACGACATTCGTGGCGAAGCATTCTACTTCAACCGCAACCGTCATTTGACCTCTGAGAATGCTTTTGGCCGCAGACTAGATAATGCACAAAATCAGTTTGGCGGTTCTATCGGCGGACCGATCGTTCGCGACAGAGCATTCTTTTTCTTCAGCATTGAGCAAAATCTGTTGCGAGTGCCTTTCGTTGTTGATTTCCAGGACGTACCGGGCGTTGCCGTTCCATCGGAACTTGCGGCCCTTGAAGGTGAAAAACGTGGAACGAACAATCCGACCGCACTTTTCGGCCGTACGGATTTCATCATTAACGATAACAACACTCTAAACCTTCAATACACTTACACACGGATGCGGGGTGAGAACTTTGACTTTGATTCGCCGAGGCAGACCACAGCCGAAACCGGTAACTATTCTCGTATCGGTAACAGCAATGGCCTGAAGGGCTCACTGGTTACGGTCTTTTCCCCCAATGTTATCAACGAAGTGAAGGGCCAGGTCGCAACCGACAATAGACTAGAAGAACCGAACTCGAATATGCCGCGAATTAGCATTGCCGGATTCGGCGATATCGGTGGAAACGATGGGCGCCCTCGACAGTTTGATTCAACCAGATTCCAACTTGCCAACAATGTGAGTCTTACCAGCGGAAGACATCAGCTGCGTATCGGATTTGACTCCAACATCAATCGCGTTCGCCAGCGACGAGAGACGAGGATCCAAGGCCGCTGGGATTTTGAGAACCGCACATTAGAAGGTGTCCCGTTTACGGGACTTCAGCAATACATCGCCGGACGGCCGCGGCGTTTTCGTCAAACGCTTGCGTTCACCGATCAAGAACTTTCATTGTTCCGCGGAATTCAGCAGGAATATGCTCTATTCATCCAGGACAAATTCAAGGTCACAAACCATTTTACCATCGACGCCGGTTTCCGCTGGGAAGCACAGATCAATCCGCAGCCAGCCGATTCTTATCCCGGAATTCCTGAGACGGGAAAGATCCCCAACGATCTCCGTCAATTTCAGCCGCGACTCGGAATGGCATACGATGTCGCCGGAAAGGGAAGCACGGTTATCCGAATGTCCGCCGGTATTTACACAGCTAGAACACCGGCGAATTTGTTCCAGCGTGTGTTTACAAATGACGGTCAAACGACACGCGAAATTGAGATCGCCGAACCGGGTGCATGCAGGAACTCTTCGGTCGTGAATCGTGCGGGTTGCCGTCTTCGCGGGCCCGACGCGATATTTACATTTCCAAATGCCCTAACAGCAATAACCCCGGCACTTCAATCCTTCTTGGTTCTGCCGCGAGTTTTTGGATTCGATGCGGATTTCAAGAATCCACGATCTTTCCAGGCTTCGGCTACTGTAGAGCAAAAGCTAACTGACGATCTAGTGTTTTCTATCGGATACATCCGAAACTCTACATGGAATCTGCAACGTAGGTTAAATCGAAATCTGTTTCCGCCGACGATCAATGCAGCCGGCATGCCGATATTCCCAACCGCACGTCCGATTCCCGGAATCAGCTGGTTGTCGATCAATGAATCTACGGCACATTCAACGTACGATGGGCTGACGATGACGCTGACTCGCAGATTTGCCGATCGGTTCCAGTTTCAGGCAAATTACACTCTCGCAGAAAGCCGAGACGACGATTCGAACGAACGTAATTTTTCACAGGAACCGGCACTCAATCCATTCGATCTAAAAATGGACGCTGGCCCGTCGAAACAGGACGTTCGACACAATATGAACGTAAGCGGCCTTGTTGATCTGGGGGCAGGTTTTTCGATTTCGGGCGTATTACTTGCACGATCCGGATTTCCGTACACGGCCGTAATAGGCTTTGACACACAGAACGACGGAAACGACGACAATGACCGTGCGATCGTGAACGGCCAGGTCGTT
This sequence comes from Pyrinomonadales bacterium, assembly GCA_038256005.1. Classification (GTDB taxonomy): domain Bacteria; phylum Acidobacteriota; class Blastocatellia; order Pyrinomonadales; family Pyrinomonadaceae; genus OLB17. Next base: position 5,179 of record JBBSKW010000106.1, on the reverse strand, counting down.
GGCAGAAACTCATTCCGCCAACCGACCTTCTTCAACTTGGATCTTCGTCTGTTAAAAGCGTTTCGCTTCGGTGAAACCAAACGGCTCGATCTGTCGGCTGAAGTGTTCAATGTGACGAAAGCTTCAAATAAGAACTTCGGCAACGATGCCTACAGCTTTTTTGGAACACCCCTAGCAGACGGTTCACCATCTGAACCAAATGCCGGCGTGCCGCTGTTCGCTCCTTCGACCGCGAGGTTTGGTGGCCCAAGACAACTACAACTTGGCCTGCGTTTTATATTCTAGGTTCGATCAAAGACTGGATCGATTGAGGCGGCTTTGTCCGCCTCTTTTTTATTTGGTTTACTATAGGGAAGCTGGAGATGTCGTTTTGAGCGAAGAAGCACAACAACCCGATCCGCGAGCTAGGACGAAAGAGATTCAAACTGAGTTCGCTTCACGCGGTGACGCGCTTGGCTGGTTTGATGCACTTTATTCGGAAGCCGCAGGCGACAACGAAAAGATACCCTGGGCAGACCTTGAACCGAACCGCTATCTACATGCTTGGGCTGAGCGAACCGGACTTCGCGGAAACGGTCGAACAGCATTAGTTGTGGGATGCGGGCTCGGCGATGATGCCCGCTATTTGTATGGTCTTGGATTTAAGGTAACAGCGTTCGATATTTCGCCGACAGCGATCGAATGGGCCAAAAGGCTCCATGCCGACACTGATATTCAGTTTGAAGTTGGGGATCTTTTCGAGCCATTTCGAGGTTGGCTCGGTTCCTTCGACTTCGTGCTCGAGATCTATACGATTCAGCCACTTCCCATTGAGTTACGCAATAAGACCATCGATGCGATCGCCTCGTTTGTTGGGCCGAAGGGTGAGCTTCTTGTCGTAACTCGAGGCCGCGAAGACGGTGAAGAAACCGACGAAGTCCCATGGCCGATGTCGCGAATGGAACTTGCACGATTTGAAACGCACGACCTAACTCAGAAGTCTTTTGAGATTATGCCGGGTGATGATGAAACGCCAGTTCACCGGTTCGTAGTCCACTATCTGAAAAGCTAGGTGATAATCAATGCCGACCGGTCAACGAGTTAGTATGAAAAAGACATTCTTAATTATCTTCATTGCGATCGCGATCGTCGGGTGCGAAGGCCCGCCGCGGCAAACTGGATCGATGCCTTCAAAGCCGACCGTCGGCGAGATCTCGCCTGCGTCGGCCGAGCCGCGTGTTTCCGCCGCTTACACGCAGTTTATCGATGTAAGAACGCCGGAGGAATTTGCCGCCGGCCACGCTCCAAGAGCACGGAATATTCCGCTCGATAAACTGGCTGCTAGCCTCGATCTTTTGCGGAAGAATGAACCTGTTTATGTGATCTGCGAAACCGGGCGTAGGTCAAACGAAGCGTCTGACATATTGATCCAAAACGGTTTCTTCCAGGTATTCAATATCACTGGCGGAACTGCCGCCTGGCGAGATCGCGGCTTGCCGATCCAAACTCCAACTCCGCCAAAAACTGATCTACAATAGTAGCGATAATGAAAGCAACCGAATTAGCAATGGAACACAGAATAGAAACGGATTCGATGGGCGAGATCGAGGTCGCGTCCGATGTTTATTGGGGAGCGCAGACGCAACGTTCTCTAAAGCATTTCAACATCGGTTTTGACGTGATGCCACGTGAGATGATTCGAGCGTTTGGTATCTTGAAAAAAGCGGCGGCGATCGTTAACTGCGATCTTGGGAAACTATCTGCCGAGAAACGCGACCTGATCGTTCAGGCGGCGGACGAGGTTATCGAAGGAAAATTAGACGCGCATTTTCCGCTTCGCGTTTGGCAGACCGGTTCCGGTACGCAAACGAATATGAACGCCAACGAGGTCATCTCGAACCGCGCGATCGAGATCGCCGGCGGCGAAATGGGTTCCAAATCACCGATACATCCGAACGACGATGTGAATAAGTCGCAATCGTCTAACGATACATTTCCGACCGCGATGTATATCGCCGCAGCCGAAAGAACGACCGCGCTGATACCCGGGGTTGAAAATGTTTCGACGGCTATCAAGGCGAAGGCGAAAGAGTTTGAAGGCGTTGTAAAGATCGGGCGAACTCATTTACAGGACGCGACTCCGGTGACCGTTTCGCAGGAATTTAACGGTTGGGCGAACCTTATTGATCGCGACGTTGAACGATTGAAAATGGTGTTGCCGGGTTTGATGGATCTCGCGATCGGCGGAACGGCTGTCGGCACGGGGCTTAATTCACATCCGGAATTTGCCGAGCGAGCTGCTGCCAAGATCGCCGAACTAACAGGTTTGCCGTTCAAATCGCACCCCGACAAATTCGCTGCCCTGTCTGCTCACGATGAGGTTGTTTTTGCTTCCGGTGGGTTGAAAACTTTAGCCGGTTCGCTGATGAAGATCGCGAATGATATCCGCTGGCTCGCCTCCGGCCCGCGTTGCGGCATCGGTGAGTTGAGCTTACCGGAGAATGAACCCGGCTCATCGATCATGCCGGGAAAGGTCAACCCGACGCAGTCTGAAGCGATGACGATGGTTGCCGCTCAAGTTCTGGGCAACGACGCAACAATCGGTTTCGCCGGTTCGCAAGGGAACTTTGAGCTAAACGTTTTCAAACCGGTAATGATTCACAATTACCTTCACTCGGTGCGGCTGATCCACGACGCGTGCCACGGATTTGTCGACTACTGTATCGCGGGCATCGAGCTAAATCGTGAACAGATCGATCGTTATCTAAACGATTCTCTGATGCTCGTAACTGCCCTCAATCAACACATCGGCTACGACAATGCCGCCAAGCTTGCAAAGCACGCACACAAAAAAGGAATGTCGTTAAAGGATGCCGCGGTCGAGCTAGAACTATTGACCGCTGCGAAATTTGATGAACTTGTTATTCCGGAAGCAATGACACATCCGTGAATGAAGCAACGGACTGCCTTCGCGGTCAAACCTGCTTAACCGCTCGATCGAGCGTGATCACGCGGGCCGTTTCGGCGGAGCGTTTTGCGCGTTCGCGGGGGTCGCCTTTTGCAATATTCTTTAGATACAAAAGGGTTTCCGTCTTTCTTTCCAGATCTGCCTTAATCTCAGGCGCTGGATTTTTCTTATAATCAGCGGCGAGTTCGTCCACGACGGTCTGCCGCTGTGAGATCTGGTCAGCAACGCTTGATTCAGTCGTCTGCTTTTTCTCGGATTCTTGTGCCATTTTTTACCCTCCGCCGTTACGATGTAAACCAGAACGAGTCGTCGTAATTCTTTTGTGCAGCAATCCAAGCCGTATCGGGAACGCGTTCGAACAGTTGATAAAATCTCGCTTCGGGAGAAATTAGTTCATCCTTTAGGACGGCGTCGATCTCAGGCTGTTCGTCGAAGCGCGGTGCCACCTCGAACATTACTGCTATGAACGCCGCAAGATCTTCAGCACGGTTCAAACCTCGCGAACGTGCGCGGCTGATGCCGATTCTTACCATCGATCCAAGCTCTTCATCGTTGTAACCCGCGACACGCGTGCCGTTAGCGAGCCGGATCGATTTAGCGATAACGTCCACCAACTCGTTTTCGTCCGCCGCGATAAAATGCTGGATCTGTGCTGTTTTGAGAACAAACATTTGTATTAACTCAAGAAATTAAACCGCTATCCGCCAATCAAAACAGTCATTTCACCCTTCACGATCTTGTTTGGTGGCCCGACCGCCTCAAGGATCGTGTCGCCCATGCGGGCAGCCGGGAAGTTCGCGACCATAACCGTTGCAGATGGCGTGATGACTATTCCAGGGCCATGCGGCGGAATCGGCAATGGTGTTGCGCACACGTGAATATCCGAACCGCCCGCTGCTGCCGATATCGCGCTTCCCATTGCCGCGGCAGCTGCAGCTTTTGCTGCTTCTTCCGCCGCTTTTGCCGCCGGAGCCGCGGGAGTTCCGGCCGCTGCGAGCGTTACTCCTTCTGCAACCTTGATCACGGCATCCGACGCGGCTTTTGCAGCCTGCATCGCGGCAGCGGCGGCAGGATTTACTCCGCGCCAGGCTGGAAGGTAGCCGATGATCACCGTTATCGCAGTCGGGCCGCCGGTTATCACCGGCGGAAGCGGATGAGCGACGTTATCTGTAATTCGTGCGGCCGGAGGCATAATTAATTTTCCCCTACTTTAGTTCGCTCTGTTTTAATTGACCATTTTCCAATCGGAAACTCGAAAGAGTTTCCCGATCTTCGGCAAAGAAAGTATCAACATCGCCAAAAAAGGTTTTAAGCTGATCGGCGTCACATGTCGGCAAAAACCGTTTCAAAACTCTCGGATCATAAAATCGAAAGATCAGCGACCTCGCTTCCTCGTCATATACATTTATCAACGACCGAAAATGACGACGCATCTCTTGCATCGAGCGGCGGCTATGAACAAATATCCCCCAATGCTTTCCAAAGCCTTCGCCGAGTACCCAATCGGTGAATTTATCGTTCGGAGGTAAGTGCACGACGAATGGCGCGACGTAAAGCATATCGGGCTCAAGGTCGCCTTTAAACAGACAGACATTTGCCGGCTGCATTTTGTGTAGCTCCATAGGCAGGTTTGGAACCGATGCACCGTCCAAAATGCAGAACAGACGGGTTGTCTCGTTTATCAAATGTCCTTTTATTTTTTCGAGGTTCATCCTATACTATGCTTCGCCGTTAACCCTTCTCATCCCCGTTGGAATCCGTTCGATTAAGGTGTAAGACTAAATGGGCTAACCCTAAAGGTATCCATCATCTTTCATCGTCATCACCCGGTGGACGGGCGATCGAGCGCCCTTCACCGTCCTTCCAAGTGTCGGTTTCGTCATCATAGCTGGTGTCCATTCCCGGCACATCACCACTTGCACGTCCATCGTCCCCGCTCTTTTTCCTTCGCGCCCATTGCCGTCGTCGACCGTAAGCTCTTTACGGCCCGCAGGCTCAACTGCCTCTACGCCCGAGTCGCACCGGCTTCTCCGCCTGGCGGAACGTCACCTGCTGAACCGCTCTGTTCAGCTCCGGGCTGCCCCATACCCTAGGATTGTGTACTGCCACCTTCAGCGTCAGACCCGCCCGTACCGCCTCCTTGACCGGCGTTCGCACTCGCGGGGGGTGGAGTTCCATCACCGCCTTGAGCTCCTCCCGTACCGGCTCCCGAGGATTGTGTACTGCCACCTT
>JBBSKW010000105.1:0-11962 GCA_038256005.1 Pyrinomonadales bacterium | reverse complement strand
GATCGCAGGGATATTTGCTTTCTTCTATTTGGGACCCGAAAGCAGAATCTTCGGTTTTATCTCATTGGCCGTCATGGTCGCCGGAGTCGTGCTCGACGTTATGCGACTTCGGCACATTGGGGTCAGTGAATGGCTCATGTTCTTGCGGTTCGTGCCGTACGGCGGTTTACTCCTATCGATCTTTCTCCAAAGTGCCCAAAAAGACTGGACCGAAACCAGATCTTTTGACCGTGCGGGCTGGATAATCATCGGAATTCACGCCGCCTTAGCCGCTTTCATCATTTATCTGCTTTACAGATCCCCAGCAATGGAGATCCTCGGACACTCGTTTTAGTACACAAATAAAGAGAATTGAAACGGTTGTTAACGGAGCAGGGATAACTTCTCTTTTCGCGCGAATCGTGTATCAGATCTTCTTTTCTTATCCACGGACTACACAAAACAAATCAAACAAGAACAAAAAAAGGCCCGGCGATCGCCGAACCCTTTTGCCTTTTAACTATTACCTTTTTACTTTGGAACTAAGTTCCACTTTCCCAGCTCGACATGTATTCGAGCATTTCGGGGGTGAGTTCGTCCATTCGGACGCCCATGGCGTGGAGCTTGAGGCTGGCGATCTCTTGATCGACTTCCTTAGGCAGGACGTGAACGCCGGCACCGAGATTGCCTTTCTGCTTAACAAGATATTCAGCAGACAGTGCCTGGTTGGCGAACGACATATCCATCACCGATGCCGGGTGGCCTTCGGCAGCGGCGAGGTTGATCAATCGGCCTTCGCCGAGAACGATCACGCTCTTTCCGCCATCACGGCCGATGTATTCTTCGACGAACGGACGGCGGGTTACTGCCGGTTCCGACATCTCGCGAAGGGCATCGAGGTTGAGTTCGAGGTCGAAATGTCCGCTATTGCAGACGATCGCTCCGTCCTTCATTACTTCGAAATGTTCCTTGTCGATAACGTGGCGGTTGCCGGTGACCGTGATAAAGAAATCGCCGACCTTCGCAGCGTCCTTCATCGGAAGCACACGCATTCCGTCCATTACTGCTTCGATCGCCTTGATCGGATCGATCTCGCAAACGATAACATTCGCACCCATACCGCGGGCACGCATCGCAACACCTTTACCGCACCAGCCGTAGCCGACTACGACGATCGCTTTACCGGCGAGCAAAATGTTGGTCGCGCGGATAACGCCGTCGAGCGTCGATTGGCCCGTACCGTAACGGTTATCAAAGAAATGTTTGGTCTGTGCGTCGTTTACAGCGATAGAAGGGAAGGTGAGCACTCCGGCTTTGACCATCGCGTTTAGGCGAACGATACCGGTCGTGGTCTCTTCGGTGGTTCCAATCAGGTTGTTGATCAGCTCCGGCTTTTCCTTGATCATTGTCGCGACGACGTCGGATCCGTCGTCGATGATCAGGTTTGGGTTTGTATCAAGTGCTGCTTTAACGTGGCTGATGTAAGTATCTGTAGATTCACCCTTTATCGCCATTACCGGGATACCCCAATCGGCGACAAGCGACGCGGCGACGTCATCCTGTGTCGAAAGCGGATTTGATGCGATCAGAAGTGATTCGGCACCGCCAGCCTGAAGCGTTCGCGCCAGGTTAGCGGTCTCGGTCGTGATGTGAGCACATGCGACCAGCTTAACGCCGACAAGCGGCTTTTCTTTCTCAAAACGCTCGCGGATAAGGCGAAGAACGGGCATTTCGCGATCGGCCCACTCAATGCGCTGCTTGCCCTGCGGAGCAAGGCTGATGTCTTTAATATCGTATTGTACTGATGGTTGTTCGGTTGCCATATAAATTGAAGTGCGGACACTCCCGTCCGCGGTCTTTTTTTTGTCTAAAAAATTGAAAAAAGCGGACGAAGGCGTCCGCGTTCCATTAAACAGTTGCCGCGTCGCTAAGCGAGTTAAGCAGGGCATCGGCCTTGTCGGTCTTTTCCCAACTGAAACCGTCGCGGCCAAAGTGGCCAAAGCGTGCGGTTTCTTTGAAGATCGGCTTGCGAAGATCGAGAGCTTCTATAATTCCTTTCGGATTGAGTGCAAAGTTCTTACGAACCGCTTCAGAAAGCTTAACTTCATCTACCTTGCCGGTGCCATGCGTATCAACATAGACCGAAACCGGTTCTGCAACGCCGATAGCGTACGCTAGTTGGACGGTGCACTTATCTGCGAGGCCGGCCGACACGATGTTTTTCGCAATATAACGAGCCATGTAAGCTGCCGAGCGGTCCACCTTTGTCGGATCTTTGCCCGAGAAGGCACCGCCGCCATGCGGGGCATAGCCGCCGTAGGTGTCAACGATGATCTTACGCCCGGTCAAACCCGCATCGCCCATTGGGCCTCCGATAACAAAACGCCCGGTCGGGTTAATGTGGAATTTTGTTGCGTCGTCAAGAAGGTCCGCCGGAACGGTTGATTTAATGACCCTCTCGAGGATGTCTGCACGAAGTTGTTCGGTCGTCACTTCCTCAGCGTGCTGCGTCGAAATAACGACGGCTTCAACACGGTAAGGCTTGCCCTCGCGATATTCAACAGTTACTTGAGATTTTCCGTCCGGCCTCAAATAGGGAAGAGTTCCATCCCGCCGAGTTTCGGAAAGCTTCATCGTAAGATCGTGAGCCAATTTGATCGGCAGCGGCATCAATTCAGGCGTCTCATTACACGCAAAACCGAACATCAGTCCCTGGTCACCGGCACCGCCTGTATCAACGCCTTGCGCGATATCCGGCGACTGTGTGCCGACGGCATCAATAACCGAACAGGTGTCGGCGTCATAACCGTAACTCGCGTCGTTATATCCGATCTCATGGATAGTGTCGCGTACAATCTGTTTGTAGTTCACACGAGCATTCGTCGTGATCTCACCGGCGATGACCGCTAAACCCGTGGTGACAAGGGTTTCACAAGCTACACGTGCTGTCGGATCCTGTTCAAGGATCGCATCAAGCACGGCATCTGAGATCTGGTCAGCAATTTTGTCCGGGTGGCCTTCGGTGACCGATTCGGACGTGAATAGAAAATTTCCGTTACTCAAGTATTTGAACTCCTTTTATTTCTAGACCTCTACTAAAATCTCTTCCGTTTGACAAACGAGAATAATAACCCGAACAAACGTCGAGTGTCAAAGCTAGGGTAATTCATCTGTTAGAACATTAAGTAACGCGGTTGGAACGAAAAAGGGCAGCTGTTGAAATTGGAATGGAAAGCGTCAACAGAGATGAAAAAGCACAAAATACGGTCTGCGTCTGATAATAGAGATTATGTAATATAAATGACCAAGAGCGCTATACCTTGGCAGATCCCGATTTTACAGCTTCAAATGCTTTTTTCAACGCGTTAAGCACTTTTGGTCGATCGACTGCATCGTTATCGTCGAACGAGATATCAACTTTGAAATTTCCTTCATCAGAGTAAAAGGAAAAGTGGGCAGCTGTGTTAGTTGCCGTTCCATGAGCAACCTTAAAACGTTTTCCAGTCGAAGGAGCGGACTCCGTTGTTTTTAGAGCTTTAGGCGCGGACTTGCCAAGAATTAGATTGTCCAGATGCTCAAACATCGCCACCTCATCAAACTGCCGTGCTATCTCAAGCAAAGCTGATTTTGACCCAATATTTGCCGAGTGGCATTTTTCCCGAACCTCTTTAGGTAGACCAGCGATGGTCATCAGTTCGGTGACAGTTGAGCGACTTTTACTGATTTTTTGGGCTATCTGCTCTTGGGTATAGCCGAATTTATCGGCAAGTGCGGCCAGACCGTCGGCTTCTTCCCATACATTTAGGTCTTTTCGCTGAAGATTCTCGATTAAGGCGATCTCGGCGACGCCTTTTTCATCGAGATCCATCTCGATACATGGAACTTCCGTAAGACCAGCTAACTTTGACGATCGCCAACGCCGTTCGCCGGCAATGATCATGTAAGAACCATCCGACCGCGGTTTGACGAGCAATGGCTCAAGCACGCCTTTTTCACGGATAGATTCCGTCAATTCAGTTAGATCCCCGAATTCGGTGCGCGGTTGTTCCGGATTCGGCTCGATGCGATCGATTGGAATTGTTTTCCCGATAGCCCGGCTCGATGATGAAATTATGTCAACGTAATGCGAATCATGCCGCATTTGCACGCCGGTTGGCAGACCTCTTTTGGACACGCTTAAGCACCTCCTTTGCAAGTTGTTCGTATTCGGTCGATCCTGAAGATTTCGGAGCGTAATCAAATATCGATTTTTTATGTGCCGGAGCTTCTTCGAGCCGGACACTCCGTGTGATTACCGTTTTGAATGCTTTTTCGCCAAAAACTGAACGAATATGTGCCTCGACGTCCCTTGATAACGCTGTACGTCGATCAAACAATGTTACCAACACACCAAGAAGTTCAAGTTCTGGATTAGGTCGCGAACGCACCTTTTCGATGGTTTCGAGTAGATCGTCAGTTCCTTCAAGGGCGAAATATGACGACTGTATCGGGATCATTACATGCTGAGCAGCAACAAGCGCATTTACGGTGATAAGGCCCAGAGTCGGCGGCGTATCGATAAAGATCATGTCATATTGGTCAGTTGCTTTCTGGAGCCGATCGCGAAGCTTGTATGCCGCTTCAAAGTCTCCGATCAGCTTTGCTTCAAGCTTTGCCAGACTTATCTTCGCCGGTATGATCGACAGATTTTCGACCGTAGTTTTGTAAACCAAGTCGGATAGCGGACGATCGGGTTCGGTGAAAAGTTCGTACGAACCGGCTTCAACATTTCCCGGTGCGAGAAACGAAAGCGTGCTATTGCTTTGCGGATCCAGATCGATCAGCAACGTCTTTCTTCCCTTTCCGGCACACGCCGAAGAAAGATTGATTGCGGTAGTCGTTTTTCCGACACCACCTTTTTGATTTGCAATTACGATTATCATGAAAGCTAAAAAGCAAGACAATTTGTTCTTAACCGATCAGTTCCGGCCAGTCATCGCCCGTCGGCGTCGGTTCATTCAGATCACCCTCCGGCTCATTATTCGCCGATGTTGCGGACAATTCCAGAACACGGCGTTCGACAAATATTGGACAATCAAGCCTCAGCGCAAGAGCGATCGCGTCCGAAGGTCTTGCATCCATTGTCACCAATCCGCCGTCCTGTTCGGCCAGCTCAACGATCGCATAAAATGTATTTTCTTGCAGGTCCGTAACGATCACTCGCGAGGCCGTTAGCCCGCATTCGATTATCAGGTTTCGCAGCAGATCGTGCGTCATCGGCCGTTGCGGAACGATTTTCTCGATCTCGAGTGCGATCGCATTCGCCTCAAATGCGCCAACCCAGATCGGAAGCACGGTCTCCGAATCAGTGCCCTTAAGGACAACGATCGGGGTGTTCGTATTCGGGTCCATTATCAATGCCCCGATCTTTACTTCTACTAAATTTCTCTCTTCGCTCATCGGATATTAATTTAGCTCGCCGAACAGCGAATTTGATTTGATCTCTGTGATCTTTACTTCCGTAATGCTTCCAAGCATATCATCGCTAGCCGCAAAGTTCACAATCTTGTGACAAGAAGAATGTCCGGTCAGATGGTCGCTTGAACGGCTCGACCTTCGCTCGGCTAAAACGTTTACCGTCCGATCCATATACCGCATTAAATTCTTTGTTTGCAACGTTTTCTGAGCGGACGCCAATTCATCGAACCTAGCCGTCTTTGTCGCGGGCGACACATCATCAATCATTTCAAACGCAGGTGTTCCGGGCCGGGGCGAATATTTATAGATGTAAGATGAATCAAAATTACAATATTCGATCATACTCACAGTATCTTGAAAATCGTTGTCGGTCTCGCCCGGAAATCCGACGATTATGTCGGTGGATAACGATATCTCACGCTTTGCAGACCGCAATTTATCGATACGCTTAAAATAGCTCTCGATCGAATGAAGTCGCCGCATTGTCTTAAGCACTTTGTCGCTTCCTGACTGAACAGGAAGATGGACCCAATTGCAAAGATTTTCGTTCTCGTCGATCGCATCAACGATGTCAGGATGAAAATCTCTTGGGAACGACGTATTGAACTTGATCCGTTTAATTCCGGTCGAGGCGACTGCTCGAAGTAATTTCGAGAATGGCGTTTTCCCTTCAAATGTTTCCATGCCGGAATCAGACATCGGCCGATAACTATTAACATTCTGACCGATCAAATGGACTTCTTTCACACCGTGCCGTCGTAGCTCCAGCACCTGTCGAATTATTTCCGAGGCTAATAGGCTCCGTTCCCTGCCGCGAGAAAAGGGAACTATGCAATATGTACAAAATTTGTTGCATCCTTCGATGATCGGCACGAAAGCAATGTAAGGAGAATGTCGCTGCTTATCAGTTACATTCCAATCATAGTCTGCTTCCCTTTCGCCGAGATCAGTAAATCCCGGTCCATCATTTAGGACATTCTCGATTGCATCGGTGACTCGTCCGACCGCACGTGTTCCTAATATAAAATCAAGCCCGTCGATCTTTTTGTAGAGCGTTTCGCCCTCAAGTTGAGCAACGCAGCCCAACACGCCGATCATCGGCATCACTTTCCTTCGCTTACGGATCCTGCCGATCTTGTGGTAGAGCTTTTGCTCCGCTTTATCGCGGACCGAGCATGTGTTTATCAAGACAATGTCGGCATTCTCGTGGGAATCTGTCATCTCAAAGCCTTTTCCGATAAGCGAAGTCGCGACGCGTTCGGAATCCGACACGTTCATTTGACAGCCAAAAGTTTCGAGATAAACTCTCTTCATAACCCACCGGAAAGAAATGGAAAAACCTCAGTTTAAGCCCAAGGATTTCGTGCATCTTCACCTGCATACGGATTATAGCCTGTTGCAAAGCACAATCCAACTAAAGCCTCTAGCCGCTCGTTTAGGCGAATTGGAGATGAAAGCGTGTGCGATCACCGACTACGGAAACATGTATGGGGCGATCGGTTTCTACCTGGCAATGAAGTACGCGGGCGTTCGTCCGATCATAGGATATGAGGCTTTTTTAACATCGGGAAGCCGAACCGACCGGTCATCATCGGTCGCGGGCGGTGAACGGCCGTACTATAATCTTGTGCTTCTCGCCAAGAACTTCACGGGTTATCAGAATCTAGTAAATCTATCTTCCAAGGCATTTACCGAAGGTTTTCATTATAAACCGAGAATCGATCTAGACCTTCTGACTGACAATTCGTCGGGCTTAATAGCCCTGTCCGGCGGCAGCGGTAGTGCGATAAATCACTTTCTTTCGCAAGGTGATGACGCGAAGGCCCGCGAATACGCCGAACGATTCGTTTCGATGTTTGGCGCCGAACATTTCTTCGTTGAGATCCAAGAGCATTGGCAGACACGTGAGCCAGAAATGAACACTAGGCTCGCTTCCCTTTCGAAATCTCTCGGTTGCGGGATGGTCGCAACCAACGACGCTCATTATCTTCAAACCGAAGATGCTCGAGCCCGGCAAGTACTTCTTTGCATCGGCGAAGGACGAACCTTAACCGATGGCGGTTCTGATTTCTCGGGTGAGCGTTACGTTCGCTCCGCTGAAGAAATGTGGGGGATATTCGGAACCGATTACCCGGAAGCTCTCGAAAATACTTTACGAATCGCCGAACAGTGCGAACTTGAGATAAAGATCGGTCCTGACAATCTAACGCTTCCGAGCTTTCCGATCCCGCCAGAATCAGGTGCGAAAGATCTTGATAGTTATTTCGAGATCGTCGCGAAAGATGGACTGGAACGGCTAAAGGTTGACGTTCTCCAGCCGATGGTGGCGGCAGGAACCCTCAAATATCCGCTTGAAGATTACGATAAACGCCTTGATCTTGAGATTGGCATCATCGAGAACATGGGCTATTCGGGCTACTTCCTGATCGTTTGGGAATTCATCAAATATGCAGTCGATCAAGGAATTCCTGTCGGTCCGGGACGAGGTTCGGCGGCCGGTTCGCTCGTTGCCTATGCGTTGGGAATCACCGGTGTTGATCCGCTTCAGTACGAATTGTTTTTTGAGCGATTCCTTAATCCCGAACGCATCTCGATGCCCGATATCGACATCGATTTTTGCATACGCGGTCGCGGAGACGTTATCAAGCATGTTTCCGATCTCTACGGGCACGCGTCTGTGTGCCAGATCATTACATTTGGAACGATGGCATCGCGGGCCGCGATCAAAGACGTCGGCCGTGCGCTGAACATGCCATACGGCGACGTCGAAAAGATCGCGAAATTAATTCCGCCGCCCTTCCGCGGACGCAATATCAGCATCACCCAGGCGATCAAGGACGTTCCTGAACTCAAGCAGTTCATGGATTCCGATCCGAAGGTCAAAGAACTGATCGAACTTGCCCTCCGCGTCGAAGGTTGTTCGCGGCACACATCGGTGCATGCGGCCGGCGTCGTTATTTCACCAAAGCCCTTGCACGAGATCGTACCGGTTGCTATCTCGGCTAAGAACGAATTCACGAGCCAATATCCGATGGGCGACCTCGAAAAGGTCGGCATGCTCAAGATGGATTTTCTTGGGCTGACGACGCTTACGATCATTGCCGATTGCCTCGCAAGCTTGAAAGAAAAAACCGAAGTCGAGATCGATTGGAGCATGATTCCGATGAACGACGAAAAGACGATGAAGCTCTTTTCGGAAGGTAAAACGGACGCGATATTCCAATTCGAATCGTCAGGCATGCAGGACATTTGCCGCCGCTTGCAACCAAAAGAACTCGAAGATCTTTCAGCCTTGAACGCTCTTTATCGTCCGGGGCCGCTTGATGGCGGAATGGTCGAAGAGTTCATTCTTCGTCACAAAGGCGAGAAGGAAGTTCAGTACATTGTTCCTGAAATGGAGGACATCCTTCGCAATACATTTGGCGTGCTGGTCTATCAAGAACAGATCATGCAGATTGCCCAAAAGCTCGGCGGATACAGCCTCGGCGAAGCCGATCTGATGCGTCGGGCGATGGGTAAAAAGAAGCGCGAAGAGATGGAACCGCACGAATTGAAGTTCATCGGCGGCGCGGTCGAACGCGGTATAAACAAGAAAACGGCGAAAGAGATTTTTGATCTAATGTCCAAGTTCGCCGATTACGGTTTCAACCGGAGCCACAGTATCGCCTACGCGTTCCTGGCGTTTCAGACCGGCTACTTGAAGGCTCATTATCCTGCGTTTTTTTACGCTGCCGTGCTATCACACGAAGCCGACGACAGTGCAAAGGTTTACAAATATTCCAACGAACTCCGTTCGCTCGGCCTTAGCCTTTTGCCTCCGGATGTGAACGAAAGCGACGAAGGATTCACGCCCGCGAATGACACAGTTCGGTTTGGTTTGAGCGCGATCAAAGGAATGGGCTCGGCATCTGCAAAGGCGATCATCGAAGCACGCAAAGCCGGGCCGTTCGCTTCCCTGTTCGATTTCGCTTCGCGCGTCGAGCATGGTGCTTTGAACAAACGGACGCTCGAAAGTCTGATTTCTGCCGGCGCATTTGATTCGCTGAACAGCCGCGAAGCTCCGGTAAATGAATGGCGAGCAAGGCTCTTTGCCGCGATAGATAAAGCGATCTCGTTTGGTCAGAATGCTTGGAACGATAAACTCCGAGGCCAGTCAGGTTTGTTTGCTGCTACGACATCCGCCGCAGCAATGCCGGATTCCGAATTGCCGAATGTTCCTGCATGGACTCAGTCCGAGATTTCAGCAAAAGAAAAATCCGCCATCGGTTTCTTTCTTTCATCGCATCCGCTCGATGAATACGTCGAGACCTTGAAGCGTCTGAACATCCGACCGATCGCAGATTACGACGAGATCCGTCCGGGCAGTAATCTGACAGTGGCCGGGACCGTTTCGGCTCTTCAAGTCCGTTGGAGCAAAAAAGGAAATCGCTTCGCGACGTTTCGTATTGAAGATAGATCGACCGGCTTGAAATGCGTAATGTGGGCCGAGGCATACGGAAAAGCTGCTTCGCTTCTGGCGAATGATGCGATGCTTATTGTCGAAGGGCGCGTCGAAGCCGCCGATGGCCAAGAGACCACGCTGATCATTAACGAGGTCCGTTCACTCATCGATTCCGTTACAAAAAACGCCCGAACGCTCACCGTTCGCCTGCCAAATAAGACTCTCACCGAGGACACGCTCGCCGACGTTTACGGCGTGCTCAGCGATTCCCAAGGCCGCTGCGATGTATTTCTCGAAACAAAACTCGACGGCAAGCTCGTCCGCCTGCAATCTTCCGGCCTGCGTATCCAAGGCTCCGGAAAACTCGAGTTAGAGTTGAAAAATCGCGGCTGCGGAGTAGTTTGGGAATTGTAGGTTATTCAGATGAAATACAATACTCTCGAAGATCTACCGGTGTGGCAATCAGCAGTTGAATTCGCTCTGAAGGTTTTTGCATTCACCGAAAACGCAGATTTTCGCGGATTGGGCGACACGAAGAATCAACTAGAACGAGCGTCGCTTTCGATTTCCAATAATATCGCTGAAGGATTTGAGCGAGGCTCGACGAAAGAACTAATTGCTTTTTTATATATTTCACGTGGTTCGGCTGGCGAGTCGAGATCGATGCTCCGGGTATGCGAAAGACACCCGCATTTCTCAGATCTCAAATTTGAAATTCAGATCTCATAGGTCGTGCTGTGAACATCTCAAAACAGATACACGGCTGGCTCGAATCTTTAAAGAATACCGAAATAAAAGGCGTTAAGTACCTATCGGAAAAAGGACGGAAACGATTCGAACAAAACAAAGAGTTCGAAGAGTTCGACCGAGAGATGAAACATTTCCGAACCGAATTCCGTGCGAAGTTGGAAAGGGGCGAGATTTAGGCGATACTAGCTTCTATCCGATCTATGGAAAACGCTACCCGAACGGCATTTGAACGCGTCCAGAACGCACGGCACCCGGAGCGGCCATACGCTCTCGATCTTTTCACGAGTATTTTTACCGATTTTGTTGAGATACACGGCGATCGACGATATGCGGACGATCCGGCGATGGTCTGCGGATTTGCTCGGCTTGATGGACTAGAGGTTCTGGTCGTCGGGCAGCAAAAAGGCCGCGATACTAAACAGCGACAGCTGCGTAATTTCGGAATGCCGAAGCCCGAAGGTTACCGTAAAGCCTTACGTGCGATGCACCTCGCGGCGAAGTTCGGCCGCCCGATCATCACATTCATCGACACGCCCGGAGCATATCCCGGCATCGACGCCGAAGAGCGCGGACAGGCCGAAGCGATCGCGTTCAACCTTCGCGAGATGGCTGGTTTTCGGGTTCCGATAGTTGTTGTCGTGGTCGGCGAAGGCGGTTCCGGCGGAGCTCTTGCGATCGGCATCGGAGACCGTGTGCTGATGATGGAAAATGCGGTCTATTCGGTTATCTCGCCCGAAGGCTGCGCCGCGATTCTTTGGAAAGATGCTGCAAAAGCGAGCGACGCCGCGGCGTGTCTGCGTCTGACCGCCGAAGATCTAAAGTCTTTCGGCATCGTTGACGAAATCATCCCTGAAAATATTTCCTGGAGCATCGGCAGCGGCGAAGATTCCAACGGCAAAGACACCGGCAAGACCAACGATTCGTTCGTTTCCATCGGCGAAGTCCTAAAAAAAGCTCTCAACCGAAATCTCGCCGACCTTTCAAAACTCTCCGCCGAAGACCTCGTCCGCGAACGCTTCAAAAAATTCCGCAAGATGGGCAGCTGGGTCTAGATCTGGCGATTAACATTTTGAAAGTTGAACGGTTCAGTTTTTCATCCGCAAATGAACAAAGATTAGCAGGGATCAAGAATATTTGAATGAGTCCGATTTCCGGCGTTCAGAGATCAAGCTTTAGCTTGCCTTCTTTTTCAGGAAAAGGTGTGATTAGCCGATTCAACCACCCGCTACCGCAGGTGGTTCCGACTTGTCGGATCTAGTCATCCTCGGACTCAACCACGAGCAGCAGCATCAGGAGCTATTGCTGACCGACCTAAAATACACCTTCAGCCTCAAT
>JBBSKW010000104.1:0-12151 GCA_038256005.1 Pyrinomonadales bacterium | reverse complement strand
TTCCGCAGCAAAATCCGCTCCGCCCAACGCAAAGGTCATATCACTTTCAAACAAGACCTCGGCGGCAGGGAAATGCATCTCGAGCGCGGACGAGTCTGCCGCATTACCAAGCAAAGTGTTGATGAGCCGAACCGCAGTGCTGTCCATTGCTCCGCAGGGATTTACGCCGAAACTGCGATAGCCCGTGCGGCCAAGATCCTGCACGGACGTGAACATTCCAGGCTTCAAAATTCGAAGGCTCATCTATTTCGTCGCAATAAACCTGACTTCATCTCCCGCTCGAAACAGGCACGGTTCTTGGCGAGTCGGATCGAAAAGTTCAGCAACCGTCCGGCCGATAATTTGCCATCCGCCGGGCGAAGCTTGAGGATAAATACCGGTCTGTCTTCCGGCGATCCCGATGCTACCTTTCGGAACATTTGTTCGCGGTGAAGTAAGTCTCGGCACGGCGATGCGTTCGTCAACTTCACCCATGTAGGCAAAGCCGGGCAGAAATCCGATCATGAAAACGCGGTAGGTTCTTTCAAGAAATATTTCAAGAAACATCTCGGGCGACAGACCGCGGAACGCTGCGGCGCTTTCAAGATCAAGCGAAGCGTCGAGTCGGACGTGCATCGCGATCTCATGTTGACGCGGCTCACCAAAGGTTGAGAGATCGATGTTCTCGAAGGCTTTCTGAACGTGCGTATTGGCCGCATCGAACGCTGTCGCGTAGTCCGGAAATGCCTTTCGAGTTGCGATCAGATCGTAGAAAACTGTGACCGACGAATACGCCGGAACGGCTTCGATCATTCCTGGAAACGGAGCGTCTTCCAGACTTTGGCATAGAGCGATCGCCTTCCGATTCAACTCTTCGGAAATGATGTTCCCGAACGACGCGGTGAGTGCATTTTCGCCGAGCGGTGATATCAGCATTTGGTATCAGCGTGTCCGCTGTTTTGGATCGAGATATTCGCGAAGCCCATCGCCGATAAAATTGAATGCAAGAACGGTCAGAGCGATCGCTGCTCCCGGAAAGAAAAGCACATGCGGATATATCGAAAATAGTTGACGAGCTTCTTCGATCATCGTTCCCCAACTCGGTGCCGGCGGTGGAATTCCAAGCCCGAGAAATGAAAGAGATGCTTCGGACAAAACCGCTCCAGCCATTCCCAGCGAAGATTGTACGATCAACGGTTGAATAGAATTCGGTAAAATGTGAATAAAGAGAATGCGAAGGTTGCTTGCGCCAATAGCCCTGGCGGCTTGCACGAAATCGTATTCGCGAACCTTTAGGACCTGTCCGCGCATCACGCGTGCATAGCCTACCCAACCGATGATGCACAAAGCCAGAATCAGTTTTCCGAGCCCTGCACCGAGGAACGCGACGAGAGCGATTGCAAGGAGCAAACCCGGAAACGCTAGAAAAACGTTAAATACATAACCGGACAAAATTCGATCGACCCATCCGCCATAAAACCCCGAGATCGCGCCGATGATAATACCGATGAACGCTGAAACGACGACAACCGTAAGTCCGACCTGTAGCGAGATCCTAGCGCCGTAGATCACCCGCGAAAACACATCGCGGCCGAGTGAGTCCGTTCCGAACCAATAATCCGCCGAGGGCGACGCGAATCGATTCGCCAAATCCTGTGCAACCGGATCGTGCGTCGCTATCAGCGGCGCAAACACCGCCGCGATAATCACGAGCGATGCAATGCCGAGGCCAATGTAGGTAAGTCTATTCAAGCCATTTAGCTCAAGCGTATCCTTGGATCCAGCCAGCGATACACAAGATCGGTCAGCGAATTCGCGACGATGTAAGTTACGCTGATGACGAGAACGCAGCCCTGCACGAGACGGTAATCTCGTTTTGCGATCCCGTCTTCTAGCAACAGCAATCCGAGGCCCTGCCAGCTAAAGATCTTTTCCGTAATGATCGAACCGGCAAGCAGTACGCCGAGCTGCAAACCGAGGATCGTTACGACTGGGATCAATCCATTCTTTAGAACATGTTTGTAAACTACGGTGCGTTCGCTTAAGCCTTTCGCACGAGCGGTGCGAACGTAATCTTCGCCGAGTTCTTCAATAACGCTCGAGCGGACCATTCGAGTAAGGATCGCGGAAAGGGCCGCACCTAATGTCACCGCCGGCAGGATGATGTCTTCCGGATAAAGACTTCCGGTCGGCGAAAACCAGCCGAGCTTGACCGCGAAAATGTAAACAAGAAACGGCCCGACCACGAAGGTCGGCAGCGAAATGCCGAGCAGGGCAATGAACGACGCCAGATTATCTGTGATGCGGCCTTTGTTCGTTCCCGCCAGAACACCGAGCGGAATCGCGATCGCGATCGCTATCAGCATCGATGCGATCGCCAACTTTATCGTCGCAGGATATCGCTCAAGGATCAGGTCCAAGACCGGCCGTTCTGTTCGGAACGATAGACCGAGATCGCCTCGGAGAAGTCCCGCAAAATAATCGGCATAGCGATTATTCGTTCCGTTCCAAACAAATCCTTCCTCACCACCGGCCGAGAAAAAGAATGCCGGCTTGTTCAAGCCATGTTTCGCGTTGAAATTATCTATCTGCTCTTGCGTAGCCGTATCACCCAAAATTGCTGTCGCCGGCGAACCCGGCACGAGCTCGATCAGCAGCGTCACAAGCGATACCACCGTCCAAATGACGAGCAGCATCAGCCCCAACTGACGGGCAATATTCAGGATCGTGTATTTCATCTATTGGTCAAAGACATTGAAATCTTACCGTGTGGAAAAAGAGATAACAAATTAAGCGGGGTTTCGGCGGCTGTGTAGCGGTTATAGCAAATAGGGAGCGGCAGCGGCTGCAGCGATATTTCACATCGGCGGAGACGGCGGTCAAAGGTCAACGGTTTTTGGCTAAGAGGTCGAGATATGTGTCAAAGTGCAACGATAAGAAGAAATAGAGCCGTACTATCAGTGCAATTTCGTGCCGGAATGTATGGCCGCGATTCCGCCTGTCAGGTTCTTATAATCAACGGATTCAAATCCAACTTCGCGGAACATCTCGGCCAGTGCTTTCTGGTCAGGAAACTTCGAGACGGAATCGGGCAGATATTCGTAAGCACCGCGTTCGCCGCTGACGAGACCGCCGATCCGCGGAAGAATGTTCGAAAAATAAAATCTGAAAGCACCCCGAAAACCGGGCAACACGGGCGCCGAAAACTCGAGAACGACGAGCTTACCACCGGGCTTCAAGATCCGGTGCAGTTCGGCAAGTCCATTTCGAAAGTTTGATAAATTGCGAAGCCCAAAAGCGATCGTTACGGCGTCGAACGAATTATCGGCAAACGAAAGCTCCATCGCATCGCCTTCGATCCACGGTATTTTGACGCTCTTTTCTTGGGCTACTGCGAGCATCGGGCGGCAGAAATCCGTGCCGATCACCTTGGCCTTCGCATTAGTTTGGAGTTCGATCGCGAGATCGCCGGTGCCGCACGCGACGTCCAAAACGACAGCATTTTCGTCCGCTAAAATATCCGCCAAAAGAGCACGAACCTTTCGCCGCCAACGCATGTCGATATTGACCGACAGTACGTGATTAAGCAGGTCGTATCGTCCGGCAATGCCCGAAAACATTGCCCGGACCGCACGCGAGTGTTCCAGCTCGGTAGTTGTGTTTGACGTAGCCAATTTTGTTATGAACCGATCCCTTTGACCATCCAAAGGTTCACGGCGGGTCGAGTCTTCAAACTGTCCGCCAATTTTTGAACGTCAGCAAGCGTTAGTGCCTGTAGCTTAACGATCTGCGTCGGCGATATTCCGAGCTTGTAAGTATCGAGGTCGATCCATCGCTCATCGAGCGGTTTCGCGTTTGTCGCTGAAATGATCGACGCACGTGCCGCCGCGAATTCCGCCGAGGTGATCGGTTCCGAGAAGAGCGAAGCGAGAAGGCCTTTTGGATCAACGCTGTCGCCCGCTGGATAGAGTTTTATCTTTGCATCCGCTGCGATCCCTGACACAGAAAAAACGATCTGGCCGGGGAGAATATAAGCTTCGT
Source organism: Pyrinomonadales bacterium (assembly GCA_038256005.1). Classification (GTDB taxonomy): domain Bacteria; phylum Acidobacteriota; class Blastocatellia; order Pyrinomonadales; family Pyrinomonadaceae; genus OLB17. Next base: position 8,131 of record JBBSKW010000104.1, on the reverse strand, counting down.
TTCTTACGGAGGCTTTTGCATTGGAAACTTTCGCAACACGCTCCTTCAACCGTTTATCGAGTATCGCAGTCAGAACTTCCGAAGCAAGGAAATCAGCGTCTGCTCTCGAAAAGCCTCTGATCAAGTGACGAACTTCCGCACCGCTGTCGGCACGCAGATTTAGAACTGTCAGGCTGGAATCAGGATCGGTGGGCTGCTTGAAGGTCGAAGGCACGCGACGGTCCGATTTCAGCCACGCCCCCAAAACGCGTCTGACCGCACGATATGCTGTATTCGGGTCGACATTTCCGCTTAAAGTGATCGTCGCGTTATCGGCACCGAAGAATCGGTCGTAGGCGAAACGAAGGTCTGCAAAATCGATCTTTGCGTGCGAATCGGCCGTGCCGAATTTCGAGCGTCCATATGGAAACGTCCCAAACAGTTTTTCGGACGCCGTTTGATCGGCAAAGTATGCCGCATCCGCCATTTTTGCGTCAAGGTCTCTCCGAACGCGTGTCTTTGCGGCTTCGGTAGATTCCTTGTTGATCTGCGGCGATGAGACGGCGTTTGCGAGCGTCTCGAGAAGCGGTATTAGCGCGTCGTTCCGACCCGTGACGTTCAGCTGAATATAATCATAATTGCTGACAACGTCGAACGATCCGCCCAGATCATCAGCAAAATATTGCCTCGCTTCGTCCGTCAAAAAGATGGTTTCCGACAGCATTCGCATTACGCCTTCCTTGCCTTGCGGATCGAACGCGGAACCTGCGTGCACACGAAGCCGTACAGTTAATTGTTGGGCCGTCGGTTCATTAAAGATCAAGACCTTCAGCCCGTTTAGCAAGATCTCTTGTCTTGGCGGCTTTGCTTGAGCATCGGCCGAAGATATTAGGGCGGTAACGGTGAATATAGCAAGGGAGAAGAGCAAGAATATTTTTCGATTTTTCATTGTAGATAGCTGATCAAAAGGAAGATGTTAACCTGTTTAGTTGCAATTTTCCATTCGCGTGTTGTCAGGCTAGCGGGCGATTTCGTTTCATGTGTGAAAAAAAAGCTTTTTTTGTACAGGCATCGAAAGAATTCGGCAACGCATCTATTTGAATTGTGAGATCAAGGGGTTCGCATTCGGCCCTTAATGTTGCAAAAACGCTTAACATCTGCGGCCTGGCGTTATATTATAAAGGAATCTGAATTCGACCGGCCATATTGCCGACGTTCGTGAGGGGTCAGAAAAATGGGAAAGATCTTAAAATATTGCAATTCGTGTGAAGAGGGATTTGCTGAGCGGTTCACGTTTTGCCCCGACTGCGGTGGTTCGCTGCAGGCCGTTGAGTTAAATCCTGTTTCCGGCGCAAAGGAAGATGCCGTTTTGGCACCCGTGCCGGCTGTTCCTGCGTTTATTGCCGAAGCTGAGTCCCAACCTGAAGTAGTAACCGCACCCTTTACCTCGGAACCGGAACCGATCGTCGAAGAGCCGATCCTTAGTGAATCGGTCGCATTTGAAGCGGAATCGGAAATTCATGAGAACGTAAGAGATTACGAAACCGGCCCTCTCGAAACGCCCGAAAGCGATTTAGCGGAACCGGTCGAAGTTCCGGCCGCCGCATCCATATATTTTGAGACGCCGGCGATGCACGCCGATGAAGTTCGCCGTCCGGCGGTCACCCGCGAAGATGACGGTGGTTTCTACGTTACAGTGATTCAGGAATCAAGCGGTCCGCGGCGAAACTATTTATTGCTCGGAGCGACCGCCTTGGTCCTATTTTTCATTAGCACGGTAGTTCTTATCGACCTTTTTACGAAAGATCTTGGTATTGGTGCTGTCGACGATAACCCTTTATTCTCAGCCAGTTTATTTGAAGAAATTCCAATGATGGTCGAAGAAGAGGAGAAACGCGAGGAAGCTAAAGACGAAGACGAAGACGGTGGCGGCGGTGGCGGCGGAAAAAATGAACCAACGCCCGCCAGCAAGGGCGATCTACCCGATTTTGCTAAGAATCCGTCTAGGCCGCCTGACGTAAACACGCCGAGGCTTGAAAATCCATCGCTTCCAATACCGCCTCCGCAATTGCAAGGTCCACCGCTTCGTACGCCGAAGGATTATGGAAAATGGGGTTTGCCTAACGGTCTCGACGGCCCACCATCAAACGGCACGGGTACGGGCGGCGGTATTGGCTCGGGCTCGGGAACAGGCGCCGGCAGTGGATCGGGTACCGGAGCCGGTAGTGGTACCGGATCAGGTATGGGCGGTGGAAATGGCGATGGATTCGGCGATGGTTCCGGGCGCGGCGGCGGCGGCGTCCCGCCACCGATCAAACCAGCTGTCACAGAGAATTACCAGATAATCTCGAAGCCAAAAGCAACCTACACCGACGCTGCTCGAACAAATAACGTGCAAGGTTCAGTCAGGTTGAAAGTTACTTTGCTTGCTTCGGGCCAGGTCGGCAGCATTACTCCGGTGACGCGGCTTCCTCACGGACTGACTGAACAGGCCATTGCCGCAGCACGCAACATCCGTTTCTCACCGAAGAAGGTGAACGGAAATGCGCAGTCCGTAATCGTAACTCTCGAATACGGATTCAATATTTATTAAGTTGAACTAGATTTGGTTTAGAAAGGAGGATCGGAACGGTTCTCCTTTTCTTTTAAATCGAATCGCTCGGACCCTTTGAGATCTCTTTCATTTCAAAACGGTCTTCGTCCCGTTGTTCCATCTTGCGGGTGAAATCGAGCGGCTCGTCGTCTTCGAAATTGATGCCCATAGCATGAGCATTATCTTCTACATCCGACTGATCAGGAGTTGGATTGTGGCCGAATACGGACTCCGCACCTGAGGTGTTGACCTCTTCCCAACTTGCATCAATATCGCCGCCGGAATCTGCGGGAGAAGAGGAATGGTGATCTTCTAAACGTTGAACGAGTTCAGAAGGAGCCTGCGGAACATGCGCTATCTCTTCTTCCATGAATTCAGCGATCTCCTCATTCGGAGGCAGTTCGCTGCCGTAAAATTCAAGTTGTTTTCCCGTCATACCTGACTTACCTCAATAAAAAAAACCGATGAGTGAAGATTAACACAGATGGCGGGCAGACACCTAGATAAAAACTACCGTCTGCGACGAAGGGATCTCGAAACGCTTTCGGCACCGCATATTTTTACACATTAGCTGATCGTCGATCCGCACCATATAATCACGCGATTTTTCGAAACGTGCACGTTCGTGCTCGCCTACGCCTCGCGGAGCTTGTCTCTTTTTCGTCCGCTGCATCCAACGAATGTCGTAATCGTTCCGCTCACGGCAACTTGGACACGAAAAGTTCGCCGATTTCGTCACCTGTCGCTCATCAAAAATATCGCGTTCTTGCATTAAAACTATTCTACACTAATCTCACCGGTACCTACGGGCTACATTTCCCGCAGAAAGTTAAAGCTGAAGATGCCGGTATCGTGGCCGTCTGAAAAGTGGAAGTTTAGTGCGTAGCGGCCGACGATCGAGATGTGCTTAAAACTGAGATCATCGGCGATCTTTCCGTCATCGAGCATTTTCTTTCCGGTCCACTCATCAACACAGCCGGCACACGGGCAGGCACGGCGCAGGTTGGGAGCTTGAAATTTGGTTTCGGTTCCGTCGGACCACGCGATCGTCAGTTCGGAATCACTTTCCTCGATAATTTGGACAGGTTCGATCTTAGACATATGAAATGGAGTTAAAGCGACGCGATGGTTTTAGCGATCTCATCCGGCGAAATGCTGTAATGTGAGGCAGAGTACGCGACCTCGCCGTTCTTGATCACAAAGACCTGCGGCGTATGATGCCGAATTCCGGTGCGGTCGGCGATCGCGTTCGAAACATCGCGTCGCTCTTGAACCGTTACAATATGCACGTCTCCCTGGACCGTCGCCATTATTTCATGCACGTAGGCGCTCGTACCACACGAGTTGCTGTGTTTGAACAGCACGATCGGCTCGACGGCTGATCGCTGAAAAAGTTCGTCCAAAGATTCCACCGATGCAATATTCTGATAGTTCGATTTCATTTATAAACCTTGATAAGAGACTGGTGGCGGCGGGCCGGGAAGTGCCGATCCGATCTCGCCCGGAAACACTTTTCGATAAGCGACGACCGTTGATGCCAGGATCAGCGGAATGGTCAAATAAATTCCGACGCAAAACAGAAGCATTCCTGCAACCGATACCAAAAACCCGACACCAAACAGCGTGGCGACACCGCTCAAATTCTGCCAAACCGCTTTAATACTCAATTTTACAGCTTGTAAAGCAGAAAGTCTTTTGTCGACGATCAATGGAAACGAGAAAAGCAAAAGCGTGTGAAAGCAGACCATGAAGATCGCAAAGACGATCTCGACTAAAAGAGCACCAATGACGAATGTCATCACCTCGCTTTCGTCCATTTGTGCTCCCGAGATCGCCATTCCGAGCATCGGAAGATATACGAGCACGATCATTACGACTATCGGCAAAACAAAGAGTAACCAAACCAGGAATGCGGGAAGAAAGAATTGAAAGCCTTTGAAGAGCCGCTCGAATTTTGCGGTTCGACCTTCCTGTACATCAAAGAGCACGAGATAAATCCCGCAAAGCATTGAACCCATCACGATCGAGAACATGCCGCCGATCAGCATACCCACAAGCGAAATGATCAGAATCATTCCGAACTGCGGCTTGATCATTTGCCACGCTTCGCGGTAGCACTCGAAGGCGCGAATCTCGCCGGACTTAAACGTGACGTCTTTCATCACGAAGTGTAGATCTGTTCGACGTAATCCTTTACCATGCGGTCGCTCGAGAACTGAGGAGTAAGCGTTGCGATCGAACTTTTCATTCGTTTGATCCACGCTGCCGGAAGTCCGCAAGTGTCGCGTTCGTAAAATGTCGGTATAACTTCTTTTTCTAGCGTTGTATAAAGGGCTTCGGCCTCGATCGCATCGATCTCCGCGTCGCTGTCAAAATCGCTCAGATCGCCAATGGAAAAACCATTGACGCCGTTGTAACCTTCGATCCACCAACCATCAAGTATTGAAAAATTCAAAGCGCCGTTCATAGCTGCTTTCATTCCACTTGTGCCGCTGGCTTCGTGCGGCCTTCGAGGAACATTCATCCATACGTCCACGCCGTGGACAAGATATCGAGCAACTTCTTGATCGTAGTCTTCGATGAAAACGGCACGCTTCTGCCAGTTCGATTTGTGGTTTATAGACATCAGATCCTGCAAGATCTGCTTCGCCGTTCGGTCTTGCGGATGTGCTTTTCCCGCGAAGACAAATTGCACGGGACGATCTTCGTTATCGACCATCTTGAGCAAACGATCGAGGTCTGAAAGTATCAGATTCCAACGTTTATATTGAGCGACGCGTCGAGCAAATCCGATCGTTAGAACGTCCGGTGAAAACAGGCCTGTCGTGTCAGTTCGCTCATTGATCGTGTCGCGCAGTCCGGTTTCTTTGGTTCTTGTTCGGTTGCGAATGAACGAGATCAGGAGATTTTTGAGCGTCATGTGCCGCTGCCAGATCTCTGCGTCGTCGAGCTTATTGACCGCGTTCGCCCATGCCTCAGCCTCGTGCGTCAGCGATTTCCAATTGGCCCCGATCTTATCGTTGTAAAAATCCTGGAAAGTAGGCGCGATCCATGTCGGCGGATGAACACCGTTCGTTACGTGTGTGATCGGAACTTCGCTCTCGTCGGGGAACATATCCCGCCAGAGTTCACGGGACACTTCGCCATGTTTTTCTGCAACGCCGTTCGCCGAACGTGTCATTCTAAGAGCGAAAGGTGTCATACCGAACGCCTCGGTTTCATTAGCAGGATCAACGCGACCGAGGGCAAGAAACTGCTCGTCTTCGAGCTTTAGCGAGTCAATATATTCGGTGCTGAAACAAGAAAGCAAAAGCTCCGGCTGAAATACGTCGTTACCGGCAGCGACCGGCGTGTGTGTCGTAAAAACGCATTTTGCTTTCACCGCTTCACGAGCGTCTTCAAAAGTTCGAGCGGGATTTGCGACAAGGTACTCATGCGCTAATTCAAGGGTTGAAAATGCAGCGTGGCCTTCGTTTAAATGGAAGACCGACGGGGAAATGCCAAGCGTTCTGAGCAGTCGAACTCCGCCGATGCCGAGCACCTTTTCCTGCACGATACGTGTTTCGCTGTCCCCGCCGTAAAGGTGGCCCGTGATCATGCGGTCGACCTCGCTGTTGCCGTCAACATTGGTATCGAGCAGGTAAAGTTTGATCCGGCCGACTTGTGCGAGCCAAGCTTGAGCGTGAACTTCGCGGCCGCGAATATGGACCTTGACCATTACGGTCTCACCGCTCGGCCCAATGACCGGCGAAATTGCCAGGCCTAGGTCAAAAATGTTCGAATAATGTTCTTCTTGCCAACCGTCGTGGGCAATGTCTTGACGAAAATATCCGTAACGATATAGCAATCCGACCGCTACGAGCGGTACGTTCATATCGCTTGCCGACTTCAGATGGTCTCCGGCAAGAATACCAAGTCCGCCGGAATAATTCGGCAGGGAATTATGAACGCCGTATTCCGCGCAAAAATATGCCGCAGGATTCGTTGGCGTCAGACCGCTCTCGTAGGCCACGGCCGGTTCGCCCATGTAGGCATCGAATCGAGCTGCAAACTGGTTCAGTTTCTCGACATAGTCTGGTTCCGCAGCCTTTTGCCACAGTCGTAGCTCACCGGCATCGGCAAGCATCTTGTTCGGATGCTGTTCGCAGTCGTCCCAAAGCTTTGCGTCGATCTCGCGAAATAGCTCGACGCCTTCCGGATGCCAAGACCAATAAAAGTTCTTTGATATTCGGTCCAACGCTCGGATCGGCTCCGGAAGCTGTGTACCAAGTGGGTTGAATGAACGAAAGGTAAGGTCCATTGATTCAGAAACTGCCTGTTGCATTATTTATCTCAAAGTACCCGATCGGGTCGGGTAAATAATGGAAGCTTTTACGTTGTTCGTTAATCTAGCAAAGCAAAAACTGACTATAAAGCAACAAAAGACGAGTATCAAACGTTAGGCCGTCGCCAAACTAGGAAAGCTCGGAATTGCCCGAGCCCGAATCCATTTTTCCAACGGGCATGAAGCGATAATGAACTGCGACCAAAACGCCAAAAATGGCGCCGACTAACACGAGAATCAGCGAAATCTTGAAATAGTCCGCAAAGTTTCCAATCCCGATAAGCCACCAAAGTATTCCAACTCCGATGCCGCCAAACGCAAAAAATGCCGGGATCTTCAGCCATTGCAATGAAAAACGAGAGGTCTTATCTTCGCGCGTTCGGAGGACGATCGGCTTCAACCGGTCGTATTCCCAGCAAACGAGATAGAGCCCGGCGAGCGACATCAGAATAGTAATTACCCACGTTCCCGCAAATCCGACCGAACTCGTCAGTACCGCGATGTTAACGATGATCGGAAGGAAGGCAAGTGCACCAATGTGCGAGGTTCTCGGGATCAGCAATAAAACGGCCGCGGTCAACTGCGACCAACCAAGAAAATCGTAGTAATAGCCGGTCTGGTAAAGAGCATTAAAATAATGGCCGACCGGATTAGAGTCCGGCAGAACCGTGAACGGCCTGTGCATGATCTTTGGAATGCTAGGCGGAATGAACGCTAGCCCTAGCAAGACGCGGATGAACGCCGTGTAGAGTTGCATCCACCAACGGCTTGTTACCGCGAAATGAAGATCGTCAAATATTTTCTCAATATGCATGGTCTTTTCTCTCTTCGCCGCAACTATTAACGCGAATTTCGCTATCAATTGTTTCAAGAATCTTAATGATGTTGTAAAATCTCGGTTTCGATTAGCTAGATTTTCATCCGATCGAGCGATACGGCTTCGATTCTAAATTTTTATGAACCTAAATATTGTTCCTGTTAAATGGTCCGACGAAGGCGTTTTGATGCTTGATCAGCGATTGCTCCCGACGGAGGAAACGTGGCTCACGCTAAAAACTTATAACGAGGTTGCTGCCAGTATTAAAGATATGGTCGTCCGTGGAGCCCCGGCGATCGGCGTTTCGGCGGCATACGGAATCGCACTTGGAGCAAGGCAATTTGTCGGCACGACAGTTGAAGATCTCGAAGAAGAGATCGACTATATTTCGGAAGTATTGGGAGCAACTCGCCCGACT